>NZ_JAAKUB010000004.1:0-222747 GCF_049174935.1 Aeromonas sp. 600886
TGGTGGCTATGACGGGATTCGAACCTGTGACCCCCGCATTATGAGTGCGATGCTCTAACCAACTGAGCTACATAGCCAACCTTGCTTCCGGTGAGTCGTTACCTCGTCACCGTGCGGGCCGAATTATGCGTATCTGGCTCTGGGGCGTCAACCCTTTTTTTGCCAGAAAAACGCAATTTGAGTGCGTTTGACCAGTTATTGGTCTCTGTTGCGCAAAAGCCCAACAATCTGCTTTTTTTAAGACATTGCCATGATTGCCCGGGCAATGGCAGATAAAAAACAGGCCAGCAAATGCTGGCCTGTCATGGGATTAGACGTTGAACAGGAAGTTGGTCTTGAGTGAGTCTCTATGGGTGTCGTGAAGTCTCACATTTTAATTCAATCTCTTTATTATCAATAAATTAAATGGTTTTTGGTCTCACGACGTTTCAGGTGGAATCACTGGTAGCCAAGTATTTTGTGTACGCAGTTGCGTACTCAAAATGCTATTGTGTACACAGCTTGAACAGAGGGGGCTAGGGTGGCGCTTAAGACAGATCGGGAAATCGCCAATTTGAAGGCGGAGGATGGCCAACGGCAGGTGGTTGCTGTTGCTAGTGGTGCTGGTGGTGGGTTGTGTATCGAGGTTCGCAGTGGTGGGCGCTCTAAAACATGGCTTTACCGTTATCGTATCAATAATAAGGCCCGAAAATTCACATTAGGCTCTTACCCAGCAATGAGCTTGGCGACTGCGCGAGTTGAGCATGGTAAGGCTGTTGCTTTGGTTAAGGCAGGAGAAGATCCTGCTGCTGTTGCCAAAGCATCCAGAGTGAAGCGATCGGCTATGCCGACATTTGATGCGTTTTTTGAAGAGTGGTTGGAGTGGAAGCAAGTTGCCAGGCCTGCCCGAGCATCTACCGTTGAAGCCTATCGTCACACACACCGACTATATATAAGCAAAGCCATTGGTAGTCTGTTACTAAAAGATGTGACGCGAGCAGTGTTGTTTGCTCACTTATCTAAGGTTCGAGGGCGCAGCATACAGGCTGCGCGAAAGGCACTGACTATCTGTGCTCAGATGCTCGACCATGCAGTAAACCTAGATCTGATAGAGTTGAATCCTGCTAGAACCATCAAGCCATCGACTATTGGTGCAGATACTTCCCCACCACGCCAACGTTGGCTATGTCATGAAGAAGTCGCTTCTTTTTGGCAAGGGCTATCAGAAGGCGGTTTTCATCCAGCTCAGTCAAATTGTTTACGTTTGATTTTGTTAACTGGTGTTCGTCGTGGAGAAGCTACGGGTATGACTTGGGAGCAAATTATTGGCAACAAATGGATCATTCCTGCCAGTAACACCAAGAATGGTAAGGAACATACAGTTACGCTTCATAAAATGTCTCTAAAGATCCTGGCTCATCAACGAGCTATTAGCAGTGGCAGTCCTTGGGTTTTTGAGGCAATAAGAGAACATGAAGCTGGACAGGGTCATATTGATGGCAATGCACTTCGTTGGGTGATAAATAAGGTTAGGTCTATTGCTATGGCACAAAGTGAGCCATTCACCGTCCATGATTTACGGCGTAGCTTTGCCAGCTGTTGTGCAGAGTATTTGGATGCAAATGAAAGTGTGATTGAACTTGCGCTGAATCACTGTAAGCGAGATCGTCTCGTTGCTACTTATCAAGCTGGTAAACGTGCGGAACAGGTAGCTCGGCTTTTTGAACAATGGGGTGAGTATATTGAAAAGCTCACTAGAACAGAAAATACAATCCCAGACAATGTTGTTACTATAAACTTCAGAAAATAGATATCAATGTTAAATTATATCAATCATAGCTGAAATTATTATAGCTCACGATTAATTTTATAAAAGTGAGTTGCCAGCATCGGAACTATGCTTAAATAAAGCAAGGCAATCACTTAGTATTTCCTTGCTTTATTGTTATAGAAAGTCAAGATCTCGTTATCTTCTCATACTCAGTTCTGATCAGCGCTTCAATGATTGCATTTTTATTTTCATTTCTAGCCAAGCTGAGCTTATCAAGAATATCGCCTATATCATTACTCATATTAATGCTGTATTGTTTTTTTGTTTTGTTCCTCTCCCTATACGTTCTCTGATTCCATGCCTTTTTAACATTAATAATCACCCACTTGTATTTGTCCTCATTGAGTGTGTAAAGCACGTCGAAGAATGATATTAGATCGTTCAGTCTGCTATCAGAATCTGGCATTGTTAACTGGGTATAACCAGATTGATTCGACGTTAGATATTCACTAAGCCACTCCGTTTTTAGTTTTTTATCATTGGCAAGCCATCTTGTCATCTCTTTATGTTTTAATGCCTCATTAGAGGTGCTTCTTATATACTTAATAAACGCTATTTTTTCGTATTTGTTGTTGATGAGTCTGTTGATGAAGTGAATGATGTCTTGCTTTGTCACAGAGTGGTTGTCTATATGTTCCATTTTCACTGCATGTTTCAAGCTAGTATCGGTTTTTGGCATTATTAGTTCTATATAGTGGTGGGGGATATTATCGAACCCCATGAAAAATTCCTCATTAGTCCAGCTTAGATGACTAATTAACCTCCATATATAGCAACGTAATCTAGGATTATCCTCTAGCCAACGGAAGTCATCTTGCATAAGGCATCTGTCGTAAAACTCAATCTTTAAGGTATCTACCCATCTCTCGAGCCCAAAAATCTCGTTGTTTCGCCTGTCAGACTCACGCATGAATTGTTCAGCTGTAGGTGTTATAACAGCCTGTCGCAGTTTCTCTTCTAGGTCATTATTACTTGGGGTTGTGTAGTCAGAATAACCATTAATCTGACAAGTCCTATACCAAAGATAATCTATGAATAAATCATCTCTGGGGATGATATTGCGCCTTATACCATTTACAGCCATGCCATTACCTCAAAGTATAAAAACAATATGAATACTACAACGTAGTGTTCAATGTGTACTTTAATGTTGGTTTTTGTGATGGTTTTCACGGGTTTTTTAGGTAGTGACAATCTCTCTTAACTCCAGCCATTATCGAGAGCATAGCCCTCTATAGGCTTGGTATAAGTAGATTGCGTTAGATGTGGTGAGCAGCTAAGGCAGTGAGCAGGCCATATGAGATGCAACCCCGCTCCATACGTAAACTATTACGGCGCAGCTCCAGCTATGAACCAATAGCGGGAGACCAAGCCATGAAACTCATTAAACTGAAAGACGTTACCGAAATGACCACGTTATCCAAAGCAACAATTTATCGCTTGATAAAGCAAGGTGCATTCCCTCCTCAAATTTCTTTGGGGGCAAGAGCTGTGGCGTGGCGGTTAAGTGATGTAGTCGCCTGGATTGAACAAAGGTCCTTGAGTAGCTTCGTGTCGATGTAATAAATCAAGAGTATGTTGTCTTCTATGAATGAAGGTATTTAGGTAGTACTTAAGTTAAAAGGGCTGAGGATGCCGAGAGTTTTTAACCTCTACCTATTCGGTATATGTAATATACCTATCAACATCAGTATACCCATCAATAGAACACTCTTTGTTACGTACCTACCAACACGTTCTTCTATACCAGCAGCCCAACACGGGAATATCAGCCACACTAAGTGGCTGTATAGTCTACGCAGCATTGCTCAGGCCTGACTCAATGGGTATGTCCGCTAGGGCTACATACCCTCTGTACTGACGTCCAACTGTAATAAATTACATCATCCACTTAATGGATGAGTGGACTTGCACGGCCACTCCTGACCCATCCACAAAATCTACATGCATTAAATCGGCATGGGGCTAACCATGCCTGCCGAAAAGGAGGCGAAATGAATTCATCGTTGGGCTACCAGCTTAGCCCAAGGGAACTCCATAACCTGCTTGTTGCAGCTGAGCAGCGTTATGGGAGTGTTTCATCCTATTACTTAACCAAGTTGTCACAGGTCATTGCAAACTGCTTGGATATATATCCCCGTGTGTTTGCCGTGCGTGTGGACTTGCGTTTACCACAAGCTAATTGGCCGGAGGAGCCTGATATACCACTGTGCTTTCCTCGTCAGGACTCAGCGGTAATTACACGTTTCTTTGGTGCACTTAAAAGCCAATTGGTAGCGGACCACTACCGTAAAGACAGGCGAGGACCGACAGACTTTCCTGCATATATCTGGGTGCGTGAACAGGACTCGAGTGCGAGCCAGCATTACCACGTGGTGCTGCTCTTTAATAAAGACATCTATGCGCACTTGGGGGCCTACCGTAACGCAGCTACCGACAACATGTCCCTTAGAATACAGCGTGCTTGGTGTAGTGCCCTTGGGCTTGCCCATCCAGACTATGCATCTTTAGTGCATTTTCCGAAGAACCCTGCGTACGTATTTGACCGTCGTGCTGCGACGGTACATTCCCCTGTATATCGCGAGTTTTTATTGCGAGCTGCGTATTTAGCGAAGACCAGAACAAAGGTTCCCGGTCAGCGTAATTTTGGTAGTAGTCAACCTTTTGGAAAGTAAGGAGAGTAACATGACGGAAATTAACAAGAGTGAAGTAGTAGGCGAAAACGCACAACCAGAGTTTGAGCAGTATATGCATACTCCTACTGTGTGTAGCTATTCAGCGCATTATGATCTAAAGCCGGTCGTAACGAAGGATCTTCTAAGGAAATTATGGTGGGGAGCGACTGACCCAGTATCGGCGCGTTATGCGTTTAGTTTGGAAATCTATTTCGGTGCCCGGCATTTTAATGATGTTTGCACTGCGACAGAGTGGATGTCCACTTGGTTGGTGTGTGACTCCAAAACTCAAGTTTTATTTAAAGACTTGGAGTGTGTTGTCTGCCGTGTGAGTCGCTCTCACGACATGACGTTGGTGCGCATGGTCTTCTTATTCAGTAACTGTAAGCAAGCGACAAGGCCTGAGTGGTTTGCCTATCGAGTGGCAGAATACTGGCGTGAGTGCATCTTGCGGCGCTTTCGTTTCTGCAAAGAAGTAGAGCGGCTTCCTATGGAGCCAGGCTTGGGGCGTGTAGCGTACCACTGTATAGACCAAGAGGACATTGCCTTAACCGTATTTGAATGGCTAATGAGTGGCCACCGGCTATACGGTGATAACGCTGCACAGGCGGAGTATTTCTGCGGTCGTCACATCAAAAAGCAGGAGGCGGGTTATTTTTAAGTCCTTGTTGCAGGAGGGAGCCTTGGCTCCCTCCTTTATTCATGTTCTTATTTTGACCTCATAAAGCCCTTAACTCTCGCGCAAATCCGGGCTTCGTAGCTTGAAGATGCAGCCCTTGGCTACCAACTCGTCCCGGTTTGCCAGCACCAGCGGGTAGAGCAGCGGATGCTGTTCATGATCGCCGTTATAGCTCACTTGCATGCGCTCCAGCGCGTAATGCATCAAAGGGATGCGCTGGTTGAGCAGCAGCTTGCCATCAGGCATGGCATAGTCACTGGCAATGATGGCCTGTTGTCCTGCGCTGAGGGTTGGATTGGGTATGACCACCGCAGTGACTTGAGTGTTCCACTCAAGATCCTGATCTCGGCCGTGAGGAGAGGTATCAAGTAGCTCAGGTTCCCCACGAAACCGGCTCATCACAAAATCCAGATATACCCCTTTCTTCTCGCAGTAAGCGCGAACGTGCCAGCGGATCCCATCATAGACCAGGGTATGGGGCACGATATTGCGGCCGCTCTGCTCCTCTGAGCTGAGGGATACGTAATCGACATCGACCCGCAACTGACCGCGAGCCGCTTGTACCAGACCCCGCACAATCTTGGGGTCGATATGGCGGTTGGGTACATCCAAGATCTCGATATGGCCGTAGCGCAAATCCATCAGCGGCAGGGTCAACAGCCCCGCTTCATGTTGGCGTTGGTGCTGTTTTTCACGATGTAACAGCATCAGGTACTCATCTACTTTTCCTTCGCTAAATCGCGGTACGAATTGCTCGGTGGGCTTGTATCCCTTCAGGCTTCGGTCATAGATCAACCCTTCTGGTGAGTAGTGGGTCAGGTAGTGATTGATATCCCGTGATGCTTGCTGGCGGCCGATATTGAAGGCTGTCATTAGGTGATTGGTGGTCAGCCGTCCTTCCCATTGCAACACGATCTCTAGCAGGCGAAAGCGCAGCGTCTGATCCCAAGTGAGCTCTCTGGGGGTCATATGTGCTCCAAAATGCGACATGTGTATGTAACCAGTATCGGCATGAGTATACAGGCGACATATACTGAATTAATCACAGTGTGATGAAAAAGATGGTGCTGTCTGTACCACGTTCTACCAGCATATTGCCGAAGTGCAGCTCAACTTCGGTTGCTCTCACAATCACAAGGTCATGCTAGGCTTTGCCGCCAGGCCCTATACCTCAAGGCTTTCGGGATGGTGTAGTACGATTAGGTGTATTTATTTAGTGCAAGGGTACCAAGCAGATGAACGTGGTGGAGATTCAAAGGGTGCAGGTAAAGGGATAAGGCAGAGGACGTTGCCACTCTATTCTGCGGCTTACCAGAAATGAAGGTTGAGCTTATTCAGGTGACCGATTGATGGACTTTCAGAATAAAATACCCTTCGCAATTAAGACCGAGACCGGTGCAATTGTCTCGGTCGATGATGTTGAAAGAGGACTTGCAGCCGGTTGTCATTGTCCCAGTTGTAAAGGATTGCTCGTTGCCAGAAAAGGTGAGCAAAACCGCCACTGCTTCGCGCATTACCGTGACAGCAAGGAAAAATGCTTCTACGCCTTTGAAACCAGTGTTCGGTTGATGCTGCTCTCTAAGCTGGAAAGTGTAGTGAAGCTCAATACCCCTGCCCATTACACCTCGTTTGATGGGGTCAAGGAACTGGTTGCTAAGGCCCATGCTGACATTGGCGTTCAATTTGTTCCGCAAGTAGAGACCCATGGTGTTCCGGCAGGGCTATTTCAGTTGATGTCACGACCAGACTTCCACCTTGCCTTACACTTTCCTGCCGCGCACGAGCCTGTAGGATTGTACCCGCTGTGGCTGGGGCGATTCATTGCCAAACACCCTAAAACAGGCGTTTTGGCTGTTCGTTATAACCAATTTGGCGACCGGATGTTCGATAAGTCTCGCCCGGCAGGGATGGACACGACGACTTTGATGCTGACGATTCTCAGCGAAAATCCCAACTGTCTACATTGGCTCTATCACCCACGCGAGGAGACGGCCCTGCTCGATCTGGAGCAGCTTGCCGAACAGCGACGGCAAGAAGCAGAGGAGAAAGCCAGACAGCAGCAACTAAAACAAGAGCAACTGGAGGAAGCGCGGCGTCAGTATGAGGCAAAGCAAAGGATGCAACGCGAGCACCAAGCGGCGATTACGGCTCAGATGAGATTGGCTGAACAGGAGCGCGCCGCCCAGAGAGCGCGGGACTATGCCGCACGGGCTGCGCAAGACAGCGACAAGACCAGCAATGGGGGGCAGTATCCACGATCTACGCCGACTGCGTGTCGTAATTGCCAACTACAGCACCAACGTCTTGATGCTGACGGCTACTGCTATCGCGAAATTTGCATCAGATCTCGTGCGAAACGAATAGCAAGAGCAGAAAAGAAAGAAGCGTCTACACGGTATTCCTATGCCAGTATGCGAGGTGGCGCAAATGCAAACAGCGCAGCCCAGAGACAGAACCGCCTCGTTGCCAGTCAGCCACCCATGAGCGACACACAACGCCAATGGTACTCCTCTATCAAGCCTGGTTCTTGTCCTCACTGCGGGGGGGATAGAGGCAATGGCCCGAATGGCTGGTGGTGTGAGAAATGTAAATAACCTTTGGATTTGACCGAATAGATTCAGACGTTTTTCCCGCTTAGGGGGTAATATGACTGTGTCGAAATTCTTGACATGATCAGAACTCATTGAGTCTCTTCGGTGTGCATCGATAATATCGAATTAGTATCTCCAAGAATTCATACCGCAAAGGTAATAAAAAAGAGATGCTGTTATCAGCATCTCTTTGGGTGTAGTTGGAGTTGCAATCTATTTCTGTAACATTGGAGTTGCTTGTGCAAGCAAGTCTGCAGTTGCGATCAACTCTTGCTTGGTGGCACAACGCTGCCCATTTCGAGCTTGTTCGTTAGCCAACAGGCTTAACGCCTCTGGGTTTTCGATCAAGTATTCAACCCGTTCTAGAGGAGTCATTCCCTGAGAGTTACGCTGCCAAGCAAGCTTGGGGGCTCGCTGCAGCAAGCGCCTGACTGCATGTAAATTGGCCGTCCAACCAGCTGTATGCAATGGTGATTGCCCATCATCAGTGAGATTGTCTAGGTTGCACGGATGATCGAGGAGTACATCCACACAACGATCTACCCCAGACTTGATCGCCGAATGTAGAGCAGTCATTCCGCTACTGCTTTGTATTTCTGGATCCGCGCCAGCTTTGAGCATGATGGTTACTAACTCGGTATCTCCTTTCTCAGCTATCAGCATCAAGGGGGTTTGCCCTTTAAAATCGGGGATATTTAGTTGTTTAGGGCTCTCTTGCGCCAGTTGGCCGATAAACGAGCGCCAATGCGCCAACATGGCTTCGAACCGACGCGTTTCACTTTGCAGCTCGAGTGGAACAATTAACTTCATTGGAGGCATTATCTGCATAAAAGAAGAATGCATCTTGAGCAGAGCCATCAATACGGAATTTCCATCGACATCAGGCAGGCTAGATTTCAACAATGAACGATTAGCTTTGATCCATTTTTGCAATCCTTCTTCATCACCAGCTTGGAACAATGGCAGCAGGCCGTTAAGTAACTTATCCATCGTACTTTGTATGCTACGGATTTCGGCCTCAATACCTGGATAGGGTTTGTATAGGTCATCCCAAAAGTAATCTGATGCCCAGCGTGCAATATCCTCGATAGATGGAATCGTATCGCACTCGGCCATCATTCCGCCGGCCAGCATCTCCCGATAGTATTTTTCGTGGTTATTGGTGATTAGTTTCTGCTCGGCAACTTCTAAGGCCAGACCATCCCTCGCGATCTCACCACGCACTGGGCCATAATTTCGTTCCAAAGCAGCGTCCAGCGCCTCTCTGAACAGTCTGGTTGCCCCCTCAAAATCATTACTGGCAAGCAGGTGCTTGGCTTTGTATTGCAAAATTGGGGCTTTCCATAACTCATACCCTGAGTTGGCTTCAGCTTCATCGAGTAGGACTTGTACCTTGGTTATTGTGTCTTTTGGCCTGTGTTTGCGATCACCATTCAGGTAGCCGTCCAGCCCGAACAGAATTGTTTGGACGGTTTCGGCTGGTGTTGCTGCTATCTCTTGCAAACGCTGGACAGCGGCCTCTTTGGCTCGTGGAGTTAGGGATGGATGTTGCGCGACCTGACTGACGACCCAATATCTCTGCTCGCTCTGCAAGGCGCGCCAAGGTGATGAGGTTCTCATCCGGTCAATCAACCGATCGATAGCTTGTGTCTCATCAGCATGAGCCTTGAGGAGTTCCAACTTTTTTCGAATGATGGGTTCAGCGGATGCTGCGTCGAGCGCAAAGTGATCTTCAAGCATCGCCCCAGGTTGCAAATGGTAGAAATGACGAGTCAAGAACTGAGCGAGCTCTAGGTTTGCAGTTTCACGACGAGAAGGAAGGAGCGAAAGGAATATGCCTTGTTTGTCCCATTCAGGCAGATGTGCTTCGAACCATGCATTTTCAGCTGCTTCACCCTGCTCCCCGCAATATCGGTATGCATCGATAGTTAGGTTGTAGATAGCCTTATAGATGGCGAATAGTTGAAGCAATTTATTTTGCTGGGGATCAGCACACAACTTGTCAACATTGGGAAATAGGTATTTGAGTAGCCGTACATAACCATCCTGTACAGTCCGAGCAAGTAACAAGCGTTGACGGATAATTTTTGGTAAAGGTGCAGCATAACGCTCAGCGATGCATTTCACGAAGGTGGCTTGCTCGTCTTCATCAGCCTGCCCGTCCAGAATTGACTCTATGCGACCAGGTTGAGTCATGGGGATTTCCCATCGTAGCTTGTCGGCAGTCAGCCCCTTTTTTTCCAAAAAAATAATAGCTTTACTAAATTGTGCAGAAGGGCTGTCATCATTGTGGAGTGATATCGCGCCATCAAAACGTAGTTTTGTCTCGTCGGAGAAGTACTTCTCGATGCTTTCTGGACGAATTGTGGTTCCACTACGCCAGTTATATAAGGATCGGCGTAGGCCATCATTGCCATCCTCGATCAATTCACTATGTTGCTCTGCGAACGCCTCCAGAGGCATACCCAGCAGGTCCAACAGCCAATCGACCACTTGGGCAACCGGCATATATAGACTTGGTTTGCCATGTACCTCGCAGGGCTCAGGAAGATACCAAAAACGCCCACCCGGCATACCTCTGTCTAGCACTGGTTCAAGGTTCCAAAAACCCATCCGGCGGGCCAGAATCGGCATATAAAAATGTGTCAACAACGCCCAGAGAACCTGGCGTTGATCTGCGGCGAATGTCCAAGTATTGAGCTCGAGAAACTTATAGGCATGCACAAATTCCATGAAGTTGTCGAGTGCATCTGATTGTGCAAGCGGGTCGATCCCTAGTGCCCTGAAGATATCGTCAAAGACTTCTTCGCCCATATTTTTGTGAGCTTTAAGACTTATCTGACCAGTTGCAAACTTGGTTTTCTTGGTTGTCGGATAGCTTTGGCAGCCAAGGCTTTGATGAATTTCCAGCAAGATAGCTTCGGGTAGTGGCAAGGTGCTCATGTTGTGTCTCATCCTGAGGTTGTCTGATGTCTCGACCATTCTGGCAATGTTTATCCATCGGATCACTGAAATGCCCTGTACCCCCCCCTCACATGCAGTAAAACTGGGGGGATACAAGGTGTTTCATATCGTCTAAGCCAATCCATAGGCACCCTTTGCGTATTCTTGACCAAAGAGAGCCTTATCATGTCACTACCCGTTCAAATCGTTATCAATTGGCACTTAACGGAAGCCTGTAACTATCGTTGCCATTACTGTTATGCGACTTGGTATAAAACAACTTGCCAGCGAGAGTTGATCCGAGATCCGCAACGAACAGCTAGGTTCCTGGCCGAGCTGTACCATTTCTTTCGACCGGAGAACAGTGCAAACCCATTAGCTGGCCAATTAGAATGGCGTTCAATTCGGCTCAATCTGGCGGGTGGGGAGCCATTGTTGCATGCAGGCAAACTTCCATCCATCGTCACCCAAGCACGAGACCTCGGCTTCGAGGTCTCGTTAATAACTAACGGTAGTTATCTCAACGCTGGGCTGCTAAACAGCCTCGCACCAGAACTGACTTGGCTCGGTATCAGCATTGATTCAGCATCCGCCGCAAACAATCACGCAATTGGACGAGTTGATCGTCTTGGTCGACAACTTGATTTGAATGAGCTGGTCGCCAGTCTGGATATGGCTCGCCAGCTAAACCCAGATCTGCGTATCAAGCTTAATACCGTAGTTAACCAGCTTAATCACCACGAAGATCTCGGTGCTCTGATCGTGAGGTTTGCACCTGATAAGTGGAAAGTCCTACGCATGTTGCCGGTGGTGAGTCAGCACCTTGCTGTTAATGACGAACAGTTTGCCGCGTTTGTCTCTCGTCATAATGCTTTCTCTCAAATCCTTTGTATCGAGGACAACCTAGACATGCATGAGTCATATCTGATGGTTGATCCATACGGGCGCTTTTTTCAGAACACCCCTCTGTTGCCTGCTGCTGGTCAGGGTTATACCTACAGTCGGCCAATCCTCGAGGTTGGGGCAGGGATGGCCTTTAGCGAAATGAGCTTTGACCATAAGCGATTTTGCGCACGCTATATCCAGACCAATACGGATGTAGGCGTATGAAGTACTGTACAAATAAAGATATCGATCAGTTGGTCCGCCAACTGATTCGTCAGAGGTGGGTCTTTCAAAATGGTGGTAAACATGGGCGGCTGACCAGCCCTGATGGGCTGCTGACTTTGACAGTGAGCAGGTCACCCAGCGACAGCCGTTGCTTGTATAATCTACGGCGAGATTTGCGTAAGGGTATTTTATCTGTAGCGAACATGCGTGTTTTATAGGTATATCCTGCGGCCGTATGATGTTTGAGCTGGTGAATGTAGCTCTACCTCGCCACCGGCAGGTCCTCCCAGCGGGTGGTGTAGCAGGGGCTCAGGTGCTCTTGTCGCATCATCCACTCAGGCGACCCCGTACCTTGGCTGGCAAAGCCTACGCGCCCCAATCCCTTGGCTTTGATCTGGTCCATCACTGCCATCAGCGCGTCCGATTGAGCGGAGGACGGGGCAAACAGGTCAGCCTGTTGCTGCCCCTTGGGGGTGAACTCACTCAGCATGACGCCCCCCTTCTGATAGCGGTAACCATCGCGCCAAATCTGCGGTAGCAGCACGTTCACTTGCTGCAGCAGCAACCGGGTATCATCGCTAGGGCAGACCAGCCGGACGCCAGCTTGCTCACTGTAGTAAGGGGCTCGTTCATCAAAGGGGCTGGTTCGCACGAACAGGTGCACCTGCTGGCAACACATTCCCTCGGCCCGCAGCTTCTCGGCTGCGCGAGCCATAAAGCCCGACAACGCTTGGGCCATTTCTCCACGGTCGGTCACGCGCTCACCAAAGGAACGGCTCGAGAGGATCTGCTGCTTCGCCGCCGGTTCAACGGTCAGCTCTGCACAAGGCAGGCCACGCAGCTCCTGTACGATCCGCTCGACCACCACGCCGTATTGGGCGCGTAACCCTTTGGCATCGCTAGCCACCAGGTCAGCCACGGTGTTGATGCCTTGTGCCACCAACTTGGCTCCCAAGCGCCGTCCTATGCCCCACACCTCGTCCACCGGGGTGATAGCCATCAGCCGGGCACGGCGCAGCTCGTCACGCAAGTCCACGACGCCGCCCGTGGCAGGCCACTTCTTGGCTGCATAGTTGGCCAGCTTGGCGAGGGTCTTGGTGGGACCAATCCCGACCCCTACCGTGAGGCCGGTCCACTGCCAAACTCGCTGCCGGATCTGTTGCCCATAGGCTGTCAGGTCCCCGGCAAACGACTCCGACAGTGACAGGAATGCTTCATCGATGGAGTAGACCTCCAGCTCGGGGGCCATGGTCTCCAACGTGCTCATCACCCTGCCAGACATATCGCCGTAGAGCGCGTAGTTGGAGCTGAATGCCACACCGCCATGCGTCTCGAACTGCTCGCGGATCTTGAAGTAGGGCCCGGCCATCTTGATACCCATCGCCTTGGCTTCGGGGCTGCGCGACACCACGCATCCATCGTTGTTGGAGAGCACCACGATCGGGCGGCCACGCAGCTCAGGGCGAAACAGCCGCTCACAGCTGGCGTAGAAGTTGTTTACATCAACGAGCGCTATAGCCATCACGCTGCCTCAGATTGCCAATCACATGGGTGACCACTCCGAACAACTCCAGGGAGAGGCTCATACAAGGGTCGATAGGCGCGAACGCCGGATTGGCTGGCAACAGCAGCAACCTCGGCTTGAGCTGCAAGGTCTTTACCGTGAAGCTGCCATCGAGTAGTGCAATCACCACATCACCATGGCGCGGGGTGAGGCTCTTATCGACCACCAGCAAGTCACCGGGAAAGATACCGACCCCGGTCATGCTCTCCCCCTCGGCACGCAGATAGAAGGTTGCTGCAGGGTGCGCCACGCAGTGGGTGTTGAGGTCCAACTTCCCTTCCAGATAGTCGCTGGCTGGGCTGGGAAAGCAGCAAGAGGCGCGGTGCAAGAACAGCGGGATGGTCACCTCGGCGGGTGATGGGTCTGGGGTTAACAGCTTCATGGTAAAACACCTGTATTTATATACAGCCATTATAGCGCACCACCTTTGAACCAGCGCAAGTCCTGCATGCCACTGATGGCGTACCATGGCGTCAACAAATAACAAAGAGGTCAGTATGAGTCACAATCTGTGTGCCCTACCGAAAGAGCAGCAAGAACGGGTCGAGGTCGAGAAGGCCGCCGCATATGCGGTATGGAAGGAGCGCAACGGTCACTTGGCCAGCGCAGAAAGCGAAGCAAGCCTGCATAAAGGTGAGCTGGGCAGCTATTTTCTCGAGCAAGTGGGTAAATACAAACGAGGTTAATTCTATCTGGTTGAAAATGTTACATGTACACATGCCCAGTATCGAAGGAATTGTCATAGCCCGATAAAATCGCCTCTCACCTCTTTTAGACGCTCGATACAGCAACTCGTGTCGTCTTAGTTGGCACGCGAGCGGTACGGTAAGAATTCAAAAAATTTATTTAAAATAATGGCTGTGTTATGCAGCTTGCACGAGAGAGCAATAACCTGAACATGCATGTCCAAACGTTAGAATCGTTCCCCCCTGAAGTTGTCAGTAAACTGCAGTACTACGTGTACCGGCTGATTGATCCACGCAATGGCGAAACATTTTATATCGGCAAGGGGAAGGGCAACCGGGTCTTTGCTCATGTCCAAGGCAGTGTTGAGGATGACGCTGTCTCGGAAAAATTGGAGCGAATTCGCGCCATCCATCTTGCAGGGCTGGATGTGGTGCATGTTATTCATCGGCACGGTATGAACGAAAAAACAGCCTTTGAGGTCGAAGCAGCGCTGGTTGATGCCTATCCGGGGATCACCAATATCATGGATGGGCATGGCAATAGTGAATTTGGTGCCATGCATTCAACCGAGATCATCCAAAAGTACTGTGCTCCAACTGCCGAATTCCGCCATAAGGCGCTGCTGATCAGCGTTAACCGTTCAGCATTAGATCATTCACTTTATAACGCCACCCGTTTTGCTTGGCGCCTCAATAAAGACAAGGCCTGCCAAGCCGATGTGATTTTAGCCACAGTGCAGGGGTTGATTGTCGGTGCATTTATTGCGCAGCAGTGGCTTGAAGCAACAGCTAACAATTTTCCTGGTAGAGAGACAGTTGAAGGGCGTTATGGCTTTGTTGGCCACGAGGCGTCCGAGGTGATCAAAGCCATGTATGTCGGCAAGAGGCTGCCCGATGAGTTTCGCAAGCGGGGTGCTTCCAACCCCATCAAATATACCTGGTCGTGATGGTTGCCAGGGTAGTAAAGGCATGACGAGATGGGTTCGATGGTCTGAGTATCAAAAATTGAGCCGTACTGCTCAGTTAAGCGTGTACGAATCTTTATTGAGCGATGAACAATCAATCGTGCAAAAAATAGCAAGTTGAGTCACGTCAAACGCTGATGCTGCTTGCACTGAGGGTGTTCAGTAGCTAATTTAGCTAAATTAGCTGTATTAGCTTACTTGGAGTCATTAGTGCCTGAACAAGAGATCTATCAGCAGATCAAGCAAGCCTTGTCGGCTGCACCTCGCAACCAATATACCGTCGAGCTACATCTGCAGATGCTCAAATATGCAGATGAGCTCAAGCACGTGACTGCGCGGGAATTTTGTGAAGGGGTAGGGCTCAAAGAGAGCCTTGGTACCGAATTCAGCAAAATGCGTAATCTGACCACCCGGTTAAAGCTTGCTGGGCTCGATACCTCAAAACTCTAACATCGCTCAACTTGGCAAAAACCGTTATAAGCCAGCAAGTTATTAAGGAACAACATGCTCAAGCTCGAAGAGATCAAGAAAGATGCTCAGGTCCGCGGCATTGTCGAAGGGCAAGTGGTTCGCGTGGTGACAGTGGAGCAGGTCGGTGAGAACGCCCTGACGGTTTACTACAAAGACAGTAAGGGTGTTTTGGCAGAACGCATGTTGTTTCGAAGTGATGAGATGGTGCTAGAGCTCGCGACGGTGGGCCGTCCATGGGCTTTCGATGCCGAAGGGGGCAATTTCAAACTGGGGCTGGAAGCCTATCGAATCTCACAAGCCGCGTTGTTTGATCCAATGATGGCTGTCAACATGGCCAATGTAGACCCTTTGCCACACCAAATTTCAGCCGTTTATGAATCTATGCTGCCAAAGCAGCCGCTGCGCTATGTCTTGGCAGATGACCCTGGTGCGGGCAAAACGATTATGGCTGGTTTGTTCATTTCTGAGCTGCTGCTGCGAGCGGATGCCAGGCGGATTATGGTGGTATCTCCTGGCTCACTGACCGAACAATGGCAAGACGAGCTATTTGAAAAGTTTGGCCTGCAATTTGAAATCTTCAGCAAAGAAAAGCAGGAGCAGTGTGCAACGGGCAATTTTTTTACCGAAACAGATCGCCTGATTTGCCGTCTGGATCAGCTTTCCCGTAGCGAAGAGTTACAAGAGAAGCTGCGCAATACCGACTGGGATCTGATCATCGTCGACGAAGCGCATAAACTCTCTGCCAACTACTTTGGCAACAAAATCAATAAGACCAAGCGCTTCGCACTGGGCGAACTGCTTGGGTCCATTTGCCGCCATTTTTTGCTGATGACAGCCACGCCGCACAACGGCAAAGAAGAAGACTTTCAGGTCTGGATGTCACTGCTCGACAGTGATCGGTTTTATGGCAAGTTTCGCGAAGGCGCCCATAAAGTCGATATTACTGACATGATGCGCAGAATGGTGAAAGAAGAGCTATTGACCTTTGATGGCACACCGCTATTCCCTGAACGTCGAGCCTATACAGCCAACTACGATCTCTCTCCTCTTGAAGCAAGCCTCTACGAGCAGGTGACGACCTATGTGCGAGAAGAGATGAATCGAGCCGACAAACTCGACAACAGGAAAAAAACCACCGTTGGCTTTGCACTGACGCAACTGCAACGGCGGTTGGCATCGAGCCCCGAGGCCATTTATCAATCGTTAAAACGGCGTCGTAATCGTCTTAAAGACAAGCTTGCAGAGATGAAGCTGTTGGCCCGTGGCCAGAAGGCGAAACAAACCGGCGTAGCTGAAACGCTGGGTAGCTATACAGTGACAAAACAGCTCGATTTACCAGAAAATTGGGACGAGTTGGATGAAGATTTAAGCGCAGAAGAGTACGAGCTTTATGCTGAGCAAGTCGCAGATCAGGCGACTGCAGCCGAGACCATATTAGAGCTCGAAGCCGAAATCCTGTCACTCAAGGATCTGGAACAACAAGCACTGGTGCTGGTGCAATCGGGCAATGATAAAAAGTGGGAACAGCTATCCGCTTTGCTGCAAGACTCGCCGGAAATGAAAAACCGCGATGGCAGCCGTCGCAAACTGATCATCTTTACCGAGCACAAAGACACGCTCAATTACTTGCGTCAGCGAGTCAGTGATCTGCTTGGCCAGCCAAGTGCAGTCAGGGTGATTTACGGCGGAACCAACCGTGATGAGCGGCGTAAAATCCAGAGTGAGTTTCGCAGTGACCCCACCGTATTGGTGCTCATTGCCACCGACGCTGCGGGTGAAGGTGTCAACCTGCAAAATGCCAACTTGATGGTCAACTATGACCTGCCATGGAACCCCAATCGACTGGAACAGCGCTTTGGCCGGATCCACCGGATTGGCCAAAAAGAGGTGTGTCACCTGTGGAATATCGTGGCTAATGAAACCCGTGAAGGTGAAGTGTTCCAAAAGCTGTTCGCCAAGTTAGAAATTGAGAAACAAGCACTGGGCGGCAAGGTGTTCGATATCCTGGGGGAGGCGTTCGACAACGTTTCGCTGAAACAGTTGCTGATGGATGCCATTCGCTATGGTGAAGATCCTGCTGTGCGCGCCAGAATGGACCAAGCAATTGAGGGGGCGCTGGATAGCGATCACCTCAAGGAGATCATGCGCCGCAACGCACTGGTGGAATCCCACATGGGGATGGAAGGGCTGTACGCCATCAAAGAGCAGATGGAAAAAGCCGAAGCGCGCCGTTTGCAGCCCTTTTTTATCCGCGCCTTCTTTCAGGAAGCTTTCCAAATGTTGGGTGGCGATTTGCGCGAGCGCGAACAAGGCCGCTACGAGATCAGGCATGTCCCGGCGGTGATCCGCGAACGAGACCGCATCATAGGGGAAAGCCGCACGCCAGTACTGCCGCGTTACGAGCGGGTCTGCTTTGAAAAGCAGCTGACACGCCCGACGGGCAAGGTGTTGGCTGAGCTGTTGCACCCGGTGCATCCGCTGATGCATTCCGTGCTGGACCTCACCTTGCAAGCCCATCGTAGCAAACTGAAGCAGGGTGCAGTATTGGTTGATCCGACCGATGATGGCGATGAACCCCGCCTGATCATGATGCTGGAACACTCGGTCAGAGAAACGGCGGAACAAGCAAAGAGTATCGCCTCCCGACGCTTGCAGTTTGTCGCGATAGATACTGCCTGTCAGGCCAGTTATGCGGGCTGGGCGCCCCATCTGGACTTAATGCCCATCAGCGAGGGGGACTTGGCGTTGGTACAAGATATTCTTCACTCCCCTTGGTTATCCCAGCCACTGGAACCGCTGGCGCTACAACTGGCCTCTGAAAAACTGGTGCCAGAGCATTTTGCGGAAGTGAAAACCCGCCGTGAGCTGCAGGCAGACAAAACTTTGGCCGCTGTGCATGAACGCCTGATCAAAGAAATCAACTATTGGCAAGACCGCTATCTCAAGCTCAGCGATGACGTGAAAGCGGGCAAGCAGCCCAGAATGCAGCCAGAAAATGCGCGGCGCCGAGTCGATGAACTGACCGCCCGTTTACAGCAGCGCACCGCTGAACTCATTGCGCTCAAGCAGGTGATCTCCAGCACTCCGGTAGTGATTGGCAGTGCCTTGGTGATCCCACAAGGGTTATTGGCCAAACGTAAGGGGGAGATCGTGTTTAGCCCTGATGCGGCCAGCCGCGCCCATATCGAAAGGGTCGCGATGCAGGCGGTCACCGATGCGGAGCAGGCGTTAGGCCATACGGTGATCGATGTCGCAGCGGATAAATGTGGCTGGGATATCACCGCGCGTCCGCCACTCAAAAGCGATGGTTCCTTGCCGCAAGACCGTCACATTGAAGTGAAAGGTCGAAGCAAAGGGCAGACCACCATCACCGTCAGTCGTAACGAGATCCTCTATGCCCTCAACCAGGCAGACAAATTTTTGCTGGCCATCGTGTTGGTAGAGGGTGACAAGGCACAAGGCCCGTACTACATTCGCCAGCCTTTTACCAAAGAGCCCGACCTTGGCGTGGCGAGTATCAATTACGACTTGGCGGATTTGCTGGCACGTGCGGTCACGGCACAGGAGTCTTTATGACTGGTCGGCTCGATGCTTTCAGGCTGAATATTGAAGGCTACCAGATGACCTTTTGGGACGGTGATCGTCTGGAACAGCATCTGGAAAATTTGGGCATACCGTTTATTGCGCTGGAGGCGTTATATCAAGCGGGGGTGCTCAGTTTTGAGCCCAAAAGAGGCATGGACCTCAGCCCGCGGGATCTGGCTGAGCTGCACTTTTTGGCCCCATTTATTCAACAGCAGCTAGGCGCTCAGACGATCGCGCGTTTATTGCGTTCACTCGATGCGCCCTACAACTACGATCACCAACTTATTTACTTCGATTGGCGCTCCGGAATGTGGCAACCATACCCTGCCATCGATTTATGTGAAGCAGTAAGGTCGCTGATCAGTCAGGCCCGAGAGGCCCAAGATGTCAAAGGACTCAAAGCAATGGGTTATCGGTTAAATGAGTCTCTGGAAGACATTAAATATTGGCTCTCAGAAATCCAGTCTCCAGCGGAATAAGGACAGTGAAGTAAATGCTTTTACCAGAACAAAACAGCCTGAGTTTGCACCACATCACGCTGACCAACTATCGGTGTTTTGCTTCACTCTCGCTCGATTTTCACCCGCAGATGACGGTGCTGATAGCCCCCAACGGTGCGGGGAAATCCACCATTCTCGATGCTGTCGCGGTGGCGGTGAGCCCGTTTGTGGCGGCGTTTGATTTGGGTAAAGGCCGACCGATTGCCAAGTCGGATGCGCGTTATTTGCGCCAAGAGCTGATGACCAGCAACGAACAAATGTTTCCGGTCGAAATCGTGGCCAGCTTTAATCAGCCAGCTTGCCAGATCAAACGAGCACTGACCGGCATCAACAATAAAACCACCGTCAAAGAGGCCAGCGAGCTGGCCGCTTACGGTGAGGGTTTAATGGCGCAAGTACGTAACGTGCAGACTGTTGATCTGCCGGTGGTGGCCTATTATGGCACCAGCCGCTTGTGGCTAGAGCACCGCAATATGGAACGAAAAGCCGTGGTCAGTGCCAGCCGCAGCATGGGTTATGAAGATTGCCTAACGCCAGCCTCTAACTTCAAGCAGTTACAACAGTGGTTTACCAAGGCGACCCTGGCCGAACTGCAACAACAACAGATGGCCGAGGTGTATCAGGGCTACACGCTCAAAGCGCAAATCACCGGCATTCAAGCGGCGATTGATGCGATCTTGCAACCTGCATCCGGCTGGCACCATTTCCACTACAGCTTTCCCCATGAAGAGTTGGCAATGACACACCCTGAGCAAGGCGTACTGCCCGTCAGCTTGCTCAGTGACGGGGTGCGCGCCATGGTCTCGTTGGTGGCCGATCTGGCATGGCGTTGCATCAAGCTCAACCCCCATTTAGGCAAGCAAGCGGCGCTACAAACCAGTGGCATTGTCATGATCGACGAAGTTGATATGTTCCTCCATCCAGCGTGGCAGCAGCAGGTGTTAGGGGCGCTGCAACAGGCATTTCCTTTGGTGCAATTTATTGTTACCACCCATAGCCCGCAGGTACTCACCACTGTAGCTAAAGAGAATATTCGTCAACTTGGCTCTGATGAACACGGCGCCTATGCCAGAATGCCGCCTTTTAGCCCGCTGGCCCATGACAACAGTGATGCACTGGCCAAGGTGATGGACACTCACAGCCAGCCACGCCTGCAGCTGCAAGAGGCCATTAGTGAATACGAATTACTGGTCAGAGCGGGGGAGGAAACATCTGAACGGGCAACAGTGCTGTTGGCAACCCTTGGGCAGGCGGGGTATCAGTTTCATGAGAGTGACCTGGCCACGTGGCGATTCTTGGCACAGCGCAAGCTGGCAGCAAAAGGGTCATAACCCATGATTGAACTTCAGCATCGTGCGATGCCAACTCCGGCGTTGACGCAATACTGCACTGCTCACCCAGCAGCCACAGCCGCAAATTTTGATAGTCTCGTATTTAGGCCGGTGAAAGATGCAGTCAAAGCCGATCTGCATCAAGACCAAGGTGGTCTGTGTGTCTATTGTGAGCGACAACTTAAGGCAACGGAGGGGCAAGTCGAGCATATCAAGCCCAAAGCGGGGGCAAATGCGCACCCCCATCTCTGTTTTGATTACTACAACTATGCCCATAGCTGCATCAATAACCAGACCTGTGGCCAGAGCAAAGGCAATAGTTTGTTGCCTATTGAGCCTGGCCCTGGCTGTAACTTGCAATGGGCGATAGCTGGTAGCAACGGTTGGATTGAACCATTACCCACACTGACCAGAAAGCAGCGTCATCCTGTCGTACAAACGCGCGACATGCTGGGGTTGAATAAGGATCCCAATCTGGTCAGTGAACGGAAAAAATGGTTCGCCCAAGCCGTTATTGTGCTACAAACGGCGCCAGACGATTTTGACCAATTTTTGCAATCAGCGCCATTTCGCGCTCTGATTGCTGCATCCATCTAATGTTGGAACACCCATGACCCCCATCAAATCCCCCAAAAAACTGATCGAGGTGGCGCTGCCGCTTGATGATATCAATGCGGCCTGCGCTCATGAAAAAATGCCCGGCATAGGCCCGCATCCAAGAGGTATTCACCTTTGGTGGGCACGTCGTCCGTTAGCTGCTGCACGAGCCGTGATTTTTGCCCAGATGGTCAACGACCCAGGCTACCAACAGGGTGATGGCTTTAAGTACGGGGTGAACAAACAAGAAGCCGCCAAAAAGCGCGAAAAGCTGTTTAACATCCTGCGCGAGCTGGTCAAATGGGAAAACACCAATAACGAAGCGGTGCTTAATCAAGCGCGGGCGGCCATCATGGAGAGCTGGCGCGAAATCTGCGCCCTGAATAAAGATCACCCCGACGCCGCTGAGCTGTTTAACCCCGACAAATTGCCCGGTTTTCACGACCCCTTTGCTGGCGGCGGCGCCTTGCCGCTGGAAGCCCAGCGTTTGGGGTTGGAGTCCTACGCCTCTGACCTTAACCCGGTGGCGGTCACTATCAACAAGGCGATGATCGAGATCCCGCCCAAATTTGCCGGTCGTGAGCCGGTGGGGCCAGAGGTGGCAAGCGATAAAACCAGCAAGAAAAAGGCCACCAAGGATGCCTTTGACGACTGGTCTGGCGCTAAAGGACTGGCGGAAGATGTACGCCGTTATGGCGCGTGGATGCGCGAACAGGCGCAACAGCGCATCGGCCATCTCTACCCCAAAGTCTTGGTCACTGAGGCCATGGTCGCCGAGCGGCCAGACTTGGCGCCTTACTTAGGTGATGAGCTGACGGTGATTGCCTGGCTGTGGGCTCGCACGGTGAAAAGCCCCAGCCCGGCATTTTCTCACGTCGAGGTGCCGCTGGCCTCCACCTTTATTCTCTCCTCCAAGGCGGGCAAAGAGGCCTATGTTGAGCCAGTGGTGCAAGGGGATAGCTACCAGTTCACCGTTAAGGTCGGTACGCCACCTGAATCGGCTAAAGGTGGTACTACAGCTGGCAAACGAGCGGCCTTTATCTGCCTGATGTCGGGCTCTCCTGTCGATTACAAATACATTCGCAGTGAAGGCAGTGCCGGGCGCATGGGGCAACGGCTGATGGCAATAGTTGCCGAGGGTAAAAAGGGGCGGGTGTATCTCTCCCCAACGGATGAGCAGTTGGTCGTAGCGCAGCAGGCAAGACCTGAATGGTCTCCTGAGATGGCTTTGCCCAATAATCCGCGTGATTTTAAAACACCGAACTATGGCCTTGAGAAATACGGCGATTTGTTCACCCCGCGCCAATTAGTGGCGCTGACTACCTTCTCGGACTTGGTGGGTGAAGCCATTGCCTGCTGCCGCGAAGATGCCCTCACTGCCGGGATGGCGGATGATGGCGTCGGCCTCGATGCCGGTGGCACCGGCGCCACCGCCTATGCGCAAGCGGTGGGAGTGTATTTAGCTTTCACAGTTGACCGCTGTGCCGATTTTTCAAATTCTTGTACGCGTTGGGTTGCGGGTAACCAGAAGGTCATGAATTTATATGGCAAGCAAGCAATTGCAATGACATGGGATTATCCAGAGGCTGCAATTTTAGAAAATGTGGTCGGCGGTTTTTATCCCGCTGCCGATTTTGTTGCTAAGTGTATAGATAAACTACCATTAATCCCTTCAAGAGGGTTTGTGACGCAACAAGACGCACAAACACAAATAGTTAGCAGCAATAAAGTAATTTCCTCCGACCCACCTTATTACGACAATATCGGTTATGCCGACTTGTCGGACTTTTTCTACGTCTGGCTACGCAAATCACTGAGGCCAATCTTCCCAGGTCTCTATGCCACCATGGCGGTACCCAAGGCAGAGGAGTTGGTGGCCACGCCGTATCGCCACGGCGGCAAGGAGGGGGCCGAGGCGTTCTTTTTAGATGGCATGGGCAAGGCGATCCACCAATTGGCTGAGCAAGCTCACCCGGCGTTCCCAGTGACTATCTACTATGCCTTTAAACAGTCAGAGACCAAGGCCGATGGTACTTCCAGCGCCGGTTGGGAGACATTTTTGCAGGCGGTGATCGATGCAGGTTTTGCAATCAGTGGCACTTGGCCAATGCGGAGTGAGCAATCAGAGCGATTGATTGGGAAAGGTGCAAATGCCCTAGCCTCCAGCGTGGTGCTGGTATGCAATAAGCGCGCGGCGAATGCCGACAGCATAAGCCGCCGTCAGTTTATCCGTGAACTTAACCGGGTATTGCCGGAGGCGCTGGATGACATGACCCAGGGCAGCATCGATGCCTTGGGTATCAGCCAATCGGCGGTGGCGCCGGTGGACTTATCCCAAGCCATTATTGGCCCTGGCATGGGCATCTTCAGCAAATATGCTGCAGTGCTCGAAGCCGACGGCAGTAAGATGAGCGTCAAGACCGCGCTGCAACTGATTAACCGCTTCCTGGCAGAAGATGACTTTGACCATGACACCCAGTTCTGCCTGCACTGGTTTGAACAGCAGGGCTGGCGCGTGGGTAAGTTTGGTGAAGCGGATGTGCTGGCCCGCGCCAAGGGCACCAGCGTGGCGGGCTTGCAAGAGGCTGGGGTGATCAGCGCCGGTCAAGGTGAAGTACAACTGCTCAAGTGGATGGAGCTGCCCAGCGACTGGGCGCCAGAGCGTGATAACCGCACCCCGGTATGGGAAGGTCTGCACCAACTTATTCGGATCCTCAACAGCGAAGGCGCCAGCGGCGCCGGTGCCATGCTCGCGCGCCTGTCAGGCAAGAGCGATGCCATTCGCTCCTTGGCCTATCGCCTCTACACACTCTGCGAGCGCAAAGGCTGGGCCCAAGATGCCCGCGCCTATAACGAACTGGTCACCGCGTGGGACGCAATGCAAAGCGCCATGGCCGACAGCGGGCAAGTGGGGGAAAGCTATAGCCTGGATCTATAAAGGCGAGAAGTTGAAGATTCCTGAGCTGAGAGGAGACGACACCTCTTTGCTCGATAAAGTTGGAGCTCCAAGCCAACATTGAATTGGATTGAAACGGGATAATGAAATTATGAGTTTGAAACCTTGGCGCGAAATTGCACGCCCGCATCGTGATGTGCTGGAAGGCACCTTCAAACAGTCGGAATTTGCAGCAGATATCACTCAAGTTGCCAATGGCTCTGCGCCAGCAGAATATCAGGATGCAGAGCAGTTTTTTGCCCGTACCTTTATCACTGAGGGGATGCGTTTGCTGCTGGCATCGGTCGCCGAGCGGTTGGCTGGTAAAGGTGGTGACCCGGTTATCCAGCTGCAAACGGCGTTTGGTGGCGGTAAAACGCACACCATGCTGGCGGTTTATCACTTGGCCTCACGCACAGTGACCACGGATCGCTTGCAGGGTATTCCGCCTATTTTGGATGCGGCAGGGATTCATGAGTTACCCAGTGCCCGCGTCGCGGTGATCGATGGGATTAACTTGTCGGTGAGCCAAGCGCGCACCCACGGCATGGTCCATGCCAATACCTTGTGGGGGGAGCTAGCTTGGCAACTGCTGGGCGATGAAGGCTATGAGTTGGTGGCAGACAGTGACCGCGACGGCACATCGCCGGGCAAAGAGCAGTTGGTAAAATTGCTGACCAAGGCAGCCCCCTGTGTGGTGTTGATGGATGAGCTGGTGGCATTTTTGCGCCAGTTGGAAGTGGGCAAGCAGTTTAATGCCGGTACGTTTGATTCCAATATCACCTTTATTCAGGCGTTGACTGAAGCGATGAAGGCTGTGCCCAATGCCATGTTGTTGGCCTCTTTGCCGGAGTCTGCGCTGGAGGTGGGCGGCACCATGGGCCAGAAAGCGCTGGATTCGCTGGAGAAATATTTTGCGCGAGTGGAGTCGGTATGGAAGCCGGTCGCTACTGAAGAGGCCTTTGAGATTGTGCGCCGTCGTTTGTTCGAGTCGGCAGGTGATGTCGCTCAGGTGCAGGGGATTGCACAGCAGTATGCTGACTTCTATCGCCAGCATGTGCATGAGTTCCCAAACGAAACTCAATCCAGCCACTATTACGACAGACTGTGCAAGTCATACCCGATCCACCCGGAGGTGTTTGATCGCCTCTATGAGGATTGGTCAACGCTGGACAAGTTTCAGCGCACCCGTGGGGTGTTGCAGTATATGGCCATCGTTATTCACCGTTTATGGGTGGCTGATAACCGCGATGCGCTGATCATGCCGGGGTCGTTGCCTCTTGATGACAGCAATGTGCGTGGCAAGAGCATTCATTATCTGCCACAGGGCTGGGAGCCGGTCATTGAAAAAGAGGTGGATGGTTCACGCTCTGAAGCAGCAGAGATTGATAAACAAGATACCCGCTTTGGCCAATACCACGCCGCTCGTCGGGTGATGCGTACTCTGTTTTTGGGCAGCGCCCCCAGTTCAGGTGATCAGATGCATCGCGGTCTGCAGGCTGAGCGGATTATGTTGGGCGCCTGTTCGCCCGGGCAAACAGTGGCCACCTTTAAGGATGTGTTAGTTCGGCTGCGGGATCGTTTGACCTACCTGTATGGCGATAAAGAGCGTCTGTGGCTTGATACCAAGCCTAACCTGCGCCGGGAAATGGAAACCCGCAAGAGTAAAGTCAGTGAGCGTGAAGAGTTGATGCCGCTGCTTAAGAAGTCAGTAACTGCGTGTTTTGGTTCCCAACATTGTTTTGCCGGGATCCATGTTTTCACCCCTGCCGGCGATGTGCCTGATGAATACGGCAATGGTCCGCGTTTGGTGGTACTGGAGCCGTCTGCATTTTCTGCATATAGCCGCAGTAGCAGTACTAACCAGGCATTCAAAGCAGCCGAGGTAATCTTGTTTAAACGTGGTGAGCAGCCGCGGGTGAAACAAAACCGGCTGATCTTTCTCGCCTCCGATTATGACAGTTTGAACCGTTTGAAAGATCAGGGTAGAACCTATCTGGCCTGGCACTCCATCGTTACCGATATCGAAAACGGAGTGTTGAATCAGGATCTGGCGCATTTGACCCAGGCCAAGGGAAATCGCGATACAGCGAAGAAGCAGTTCGATAGCTTGATCCGCGACACCTATAAGTGGCTACTGGCACCGCTTCAGGATCCCGGTCAGCCGTTGGAATGGGAGGTGTCGCAAATCTCTTCCAGCGCACCTAAGTTGATCCAGGAAATTGAAAATCGGCTGGCTGAAGAGGAGTGGTTGATCAAAGAGTGGTCACCGGTTCATCTGCGTAATTTGTTGGAAAAATACTATTTTGCCAACGGTGTGGAATCAGTCAGTGCATTGAAGGTATGGCAGGATGCCTGTCAGTACCTCTATATGCCTCGTTTGGTCAATGACCTAGTCTTGCGTCGTACCATTGAAGAGGCCATCCAGAGTCAAGATTTCTTCGCTTTTGCGTCTGGTCTGCGTGACGATCGCTTTGAAGGGTTTGCTTTTGGCAAATCATCCACTGTGTTTCTGGATGAGCACAGCCTGCTGATTAGCCAGGATGCTGCACAGTGCTATCGAGCCAAACTGGAACAGGAAGCCCGTGACAAGCGTGATGAAGAAGAGCGTAAGCGGCTTGTTCCGGGTAAAGACGGCGGCGATGGGACTGGTGAGCGCGAACCAGATGACGGAGAGGACGAGGGTACAGGCACAGGTTCTGGCACAGATTCAGTGAGTCCCAAACCGACAGCTACAGAGAGCCAAAAAAACCGGTTTTATGGTTCTGTGCGGCTTGATGCCATCAGAGCCAAAATGGAATTTGCCAATATCATGGACGAGGTGGTGCAAAATTTTGCCAGCCAATATGGTGTTGAGGTGGAGATCTCCATCGAGATCAATGCCCGCTCTGAGAAAGGGTTTGATGCAAACTTACAGCGAGCTATTAAAGAAAACTGCAGCATGCTCAAGTTTGGTAATGCTGAATTTGAAGAGTAAAACATAAGTTCTTCGCACCTTAGCGTGAACTAAATGCAAAAACGGCTGGGACTGTGGTTGTGTTGTCATCAAATCAACACCATCACCTACCAGCCGTTTTCAATGTCGAAATTACCCGCAGGGGATATCTCGAACACTCGAACCAGATCTAACGTTATGCAGCGACGAGTTTATCGGCAGGGCCGTCCCGTAGGGCAACTAGGCCCAAATAGAGGCAGATAGGGATCGTCTTTCTGAAAGCAGGGCCTTGTAAATCGTATGCAAGCCACACACCCGACAGGACCCACACCACAGGGCCGAGCGCATTTATCATCGGGTTCCGCTTGCTGAATTCCTTGACCAATGCTTTGGCCGCTTCACGCCCGACGATCTGGGCTATCAAGCTAATGATGATGGTCTCTATTAGGCCGAGAGCAACCTTGGGGCCAAGGATCTGGATGATAACGGGGAGAATGGCCACCTTACCGTTTTTTGCGAGATGCTCCTTTATTAAATCAGCTTCGGCATTTCCTATGCCCATTTTTTTGAACGCCTCGGCGAGTTCAGCAGGTTTTTTTGATAGCAGTTCTTTCTCTACCACTGCCGATACTAGTCGCTCCAGTCGGCCCTCCATGGATCCCCCATGTTTGAGGTTAATTTTGAGCTTTTTGCAGACATCCTCAATCAACTCAAGGGAGGAGATTCCACCATCACTGCTCGATGAAAAGACTGAGCGAACAGCATAGGCAACATCAGAAGATCCGTAATACCTGATCTGTTTGTCCATTAGTGCGCACAGTTCCGTTTTGGCTGAAGATGCGTGATGACTTTTTTGAAGTAACTCATTGCGGGCGGCGTCATCAGTAAAGGATACATAGCTATCCAAGACGCTGGACAGGTACTCAAGGTCTGCGTACTCACATTTAGCCAAGATTTTTTCCATACAATATCTCCCTGTTGGATGCGCTGTGTGCTGATTGCCTAATACTGAGAGAGGTGGCAGTCACACCAGAAGTTGCTTGATTTGGACCTGCTGTTTTGTGCATCGCGTCTTGTTCGCTAGCTCACGAAGAGATACTAGCAAGTGAGTCTCAACCCGTAAAGTGGGTTGTTATGCTTTTTTTGACAAAGCAGTCTGTTCATGGGTAGTATGTGAGTCGAGATTTCTTATAAAACCTTTTACTTCATAAGCTTAGGGTGTGACGCATCGAATGGAAGAGAAAAAAGTAAGCTATGCAGCTGTAGTTGGTGCAGTTCTTTCAGAGGAAAGGGAGAGAAGGAACGTAAGCCAACTGATGGCCGCCAATGTGGCGGGATTGACCCAGTCAACATGGGGACGAATGGAACTTGGCCGGGCATGTACATTGGAAAATCTAGCAAAGGCTTCCAAAGCATTTCACTTTGAGCTTTGGCAGTTATTAAAAGTCGTTGAAGATAGGGTTAAAAGCCTTGAGGAACAAGGCCTTAAGGTCGTTTACGAGTTACCATCAGAGTCAGAAATAAAGGAGCATCAGGAAGAATGGCTGACCAGTAGCTCACTGATATCAAAAATGTCACTCATTGGTTTGGGGGCATTGGCTGGTGCCGCGATGATGGGAGTGGCGGAATATATTAAGAAAGTGCCAAACAAGTAGGTGTCTATTTCTTGGTCAGTGATTCAATTCCGGTAAGCTGACAGAACCAAAAAATAAAGCCGGATTCCCGGCATTATTTACAGCCAATGCTCGGGAATGGTCAGTTCGAAGGATTGTGCCGCATAGCGCAGCATGCTTAATATTTCGCTGTGTCGGGCCTGATCAATGGTATGTCCGGCTTTGCGCTGCTCCAGCATCATCTGCAGCTCCGGCAAGTTAAACATGCCAAGACGATGGAAGTTGCCCCAGGTAGGTTGGCCAAACAGGTTGTAGATGACCACAGTGCTATCTCGTTCACTGGCCAGGCGTTTTTCACCAAGGAGTTTGGTCAGCGCTTCTTCGGCTTCATCTTTGTCATCGTAGGTGTTTAACAGTTTCATCGTCGGACGTTCTGGTAGAAATTAAGCGGCACAGTTTAGCAAAAATGGTAATGGAACCACAGCGAGAGTGATTAACCCAAGCATCCTCTCTCCGTAAGCGACACAATTCCCTCTGTTGCAACCACTAAATGATCCAGAGTGCGGATATCCACCAGTGCCAAGGCGCTTTGCAATCGCTGGGTGATCTCGATATCCGCTCTACTAGGTTCCGGGTGGCCGGAGGGGTGGTTATGCACCAGCATCAGGGCGGCTGCATTGTGGTGCAGTGCCCGCTTGACGACATCGCGCGGGTAGACGGTCGCAGCGGACAGGGTGCCAAGGAACAGCTCCTCGTAGGCCAGGATCCGGTGTTGGTTATCGAGGAACAGTGCCGCAAAAACTTCGCGATCCCGTGTTTGCAGCAGTCCTTGCAGGGCTTGATGGGCCAAGTTTTTATCGGTGATGGCAACGCCCTTGGCGAGTTTCTTGCGGGCAACAGCTTGGGCGATGGTGAGCAGGTCGTCGTCGGTGACAAGGTCAGTTACCCGATAGGTGCCGGGGATCTCCCCGGCGATCAGTTTGTGATGCAACATGATGGTGCTCCATACGCCATCGCCCCACCGCGTGGGATGCGGCAGGGTAGGCGAGTTAGTTGGTTAATGGGTTACTGAATGGGGGGTGACCGCAGGCTTGGTTGGCGGTGTTCTGGCCGCCAGGGTGTGCGGGGTGTAGTCGTGCAGCGGAATGTGGTAACTGGTGGCGAGCAAGTTACCTACCCGTGTTAGCCAGTAGTGATCCGGGTGATCGCACAGCCATTGCGCCAGTGCGTCACCCCATTCGTTTTCATAGCGCAGGTAGAGGGCGTAACCGTCCACCGGCTGGCTTTGGTCATGCACTGCTTCAATCTGACCATCATGCTCAAGATAAGCCTCCAGCTCGATGGCGATCACGGCGTTAATCATCTTCGGTCTCCTTGTCAGGGATGGGGTCACTCGCCACGGCATAGCCGCGATGAATGCAGATGCGTTGCAGGTCGGCCAGAAAGTTGGCCAGTACGCGAGGTTGCTCGGTGAGCGGGACTGGCCCTGCCTGGCAATGCCAGAAACAGCGACGTTCGGGGTCGATGCAGATTTCATCCCTCGGCCGGCTCATGGTGTGCCAGTCCTCAGCATTGGTGAGGGAGATCAGTTGCCACTGCACGCCAGACCAGCGCACTTGTAAGGTGACTGTGTTGGCTTGTTGGCTATCCGGTGTCAGGTGCAGCAGCCAACGCTGACCACTGCGGGTGGGTGTTATCTTGGCGTTGGCGGCGATTTGTCCCAACCACTGACGTGAGTAGTGGGAGAGCGCTAATTCTTGGCTCATCGTGTCCCCCTAATCTCCTGCGATCGTGACGCTGAAGCATTCCAACCGGCAGTAGGCTATGAAGTTGCTTTGCCAGATGTCGAACAATTCTCGCGCTTCGGCCAGCCGCAGCGGTTCCCAGCCCAACATGGTGTGTTCCCCATCGAGGAAGTTGAAATCGAGCTCCTTGCAGAGCTCAGCATCTTGGCCCTGCCCCTGGTAGCTGAAGTCGGTGACGTAATCGAACAGCCAGCCATCTAGCCCACGGATCAGGCGGATCTCGACCGGGTGTACACCGCCTTGCTCGGCACTGTAGCCGGGGTTGCGAAAGTTGAAGGTCAGTTGGGTTAAGCGCTCAAGATCGAGCTCGGTTTTGGCGACTTCCTGGTTGAGCAGAACCAGCAATGCTTGGGCTACGGGCAGGGCAAAGCCGTCCCGGAAAAAGGGAATGGTCATGATGTTCTCCGAATAAAGGGTTGGGACTAGCGCAGTCGCCAGGGCATTAGCCAGGTTGGCAGCTTGTTCGTGAGCGGTGGGAGTAGTGCGGGGAACGTAGGCACGGTGGTGCGGATCGGTGGCAGGGGCGTTTGTGCAAGCGTGATGGCTAGCAAGACGGTACTCCACGCCTGGTCTACCTGCTCACTGTGGTGCACGCCCTGGATACACCAGGTCACGAAGTGTTCGCAGTTGTTGAACTGCAGGTTGTAGGCCCGCTCTCCCAGCCGTTGATACGCTCGCGCCAGGCTTTCGCTCGGACTGTAGTAACGGTGGCTGTATTCACGCCGGTAGCAGTCGCCATTGCCTGTAAATATCTCCAACGATGAAACAATAATCTGCCCTGTCACTGGGCCTTCACTCGAGAAAGGCCCGGTATAGTGGATGACGTGGTTATTGCCCGCGTAGAGGCCGTGATGGTCATAGCCCCATCGGCTTACGACCAGATGGTCACCTGGTTGCATCTCTGCTCCTTTTAGAAAACAAAAAGCCCGGTACGAGACCGGGCATAGCGAAGTGGAGTCGGGCTTATTCGAAGGTGTAACCGACATTCCCCCGGTCAGTGTGAATAACCACCTCCAGTACCCGGCACTGCGATGCTGACTTGATAGTAAACCGAGCTTGCTGTCCAAAGTTGATTGCAACAGGGAAAACCTGCTGCTTGATGTACTCTGGCTTCAGCCTGCCTTTACTGTCGAGACAAGTACTCCATTTCACACGACCGCTGACACAATCATTGCTCGGTACTTCTCGGTCTAACTGACACTGGCCACGGTTGATGGTGATGTCATTAATCGTGACAGGGTCATTACGAGACACAACCTGCAGTACGCCCTGTTGTGCGCGAAGTTCAAAGTTCAAGGGGGCGGCGGCTGGCTCAGGCTCCGGAGTCGGGAAGGCGCAGCCAAAGGCAGCGTCTGTCGCAGCGGGCAGGGCCTCTTGTACACCCGCTACCGGCAGCTCAACAGTTCGGTCATCCTGGGTGATGGCTTGCAGCGAATTGGCTGTGCGCAGCGCGGCCCACATGTCATAGAACGCCTTGCTGTCATTCCCTGCCACCATGCTCGGTAGCGGGGGGTAGGTATGACCATTGATGCGCAAACTGACGTTGTTCGTAGCTGCTTGTCCCGCCTGATTGAGCGTGATGCCATTAAGCTGGCCCATCTGGCACGAGAGATAGAGATAGGTCTCATCGTCGACCGTTGCCGAATACTCCGTCACCCCCTGACCCCAGCCATCGTTCCAGCGGCCATGGTCGCCAAATGCCAGTACGGCAGGCGTCAGCAGTAAGCCCAGAAGGGCTATTATCCATTGATGCATCCCACACTCCTTACACGGCATAGCCGAGGATATTGTTCATAAAGCCTTGAAAGGCGAAAAAGCCAATCAGAGCCCCGATGGCCTGCGGCTCCATCAGCCAAAATATCTTGGCCTTGAAGGTCTCGACTGCACCGCTGGTCGAGATCCAGTCCGGGTGAGTAAACCGGCGAAACCACTCCCCGATACACATGCCAACCCCGGTAAAAAGCGTGCCGAACACGAAGGTGGCGGTCAGCCCACAAAATCCAAGCCAGGGAGCTTTACCCGTCCAAGCGATATTGATGGTCAGGGCCAGAAAAAGCAGGCCCGCGATAGCAAAGTAACGTTTCATGATGTCTCCTTATGGATAAAAAATGTCTTTTCATTTCCCGTGGCCATGCGGTGGTTAATCAGCGGGAAATGAGGGTTGTGGAGTATTGGTTGATGGATTTACTTTCGTTCTGAAATCCCACGCTAAAGTACCAATATCAACCTATTTGGTTGATGCCCACCTTTCAGGGTTTTTCATGTCAACAGGTCTATATCCAACCATAAGAGTTGGTTGGAGGACTTATGACAGATATCAACTTTGAGCAGTTAGCCAAGAACGTGGGTAAGGCGATTGGGCGTCAGCGTAACCAAGCAGGGTTTACCCAGGAGCAGGTGCCTGAACACCTCAATATCGGGATGGAGGCGGTCTCCCGGATGGAGCGGGGGATTGTGGTGCCGACCGTGGTGCGGCTGGCGGAGCTCGCTCAGCTGTTTGGCTGTGAGCTGGCGGACTTTCTGCGCGAGACCAGTAACCGCCCGACCGAGCAGGGCATTGTGCTGAGCCAGCAACTGGCCCGGCTCGATGATGCTGACCGAACTCTGTTGCTGGAAACAGTAGAACGGTTGGTGGAGCGGTTGGCGCGTCCCCGCTGATTATCCGCCATTCACTGGGGAGGGGATGGGCTCCCTTTTCCCAATTTGTTGGTGAGTGGGCTCCTTCTTGGTTGCGGCCTCTGTGACGCTATGGTTGCTTGGCTTTGCGGTGCGTTAAGCGAGGTAGTCGCCACTGCTTCTGCGTTACCGTTCGCCGTCTCGTCACTGTTGGCTTCGGGATAGAACTCCTCCAGTAACATCGGCACCTCTTCATCGATATCCTCAAACTGGCCGTTACGCAGCAATTCACGCGCGGCCAGCTCCATCTGGTCGATGGCGAGACCCGCCTCCTGGTCACGCTGTGCCGCCTCTTGTGCTTGCCTGACTGCCTCAGTCAGGTTGGTTTCCTCCCGCAAGGTTAAATCCACGTAGTAGACCGGTGTGCGGTACGACTGGGTAGTGCTCTTGGCCCGCAACCGCAGGGTGAGCGGCAGATAGCGGGTATGGCCCCCGCTCACCGCCTCCAGGTACTTCAGTCGAGCCGCCAGAGTGCGCACCGAGTTGTAGCCGGTGGTACGGAAGATAAAGCTACCCAGCTCATCCCCTTGCCCCTCCACAAACAGGTTCAGTCGCCCGTACAGCTTGCAACCCTGTTGCCCGGCAAAGGCGCAGCGCTCTGGTCCAGGGCAGCTGACCTCCTCCATGCCTTGTGCCCCCATACGTCTTGCTACCTCCCCATTCCCGACACACAGCGGCCTGCCGGTTTGCCGGTCAAAGGCGCTGTATTCCGCCCGCAGATTCAAGTCGCTGTCGTTGAACAGCACTCGCACCGGAATGGCGCGGATCTTGGTTTGCTCCTGCCCTTGGCCACTTTTCTGCGATGAGTAGTGTTGATGCAGGGGATGGAGCAACCATCCCCCCTTTTGCTGTATCTGGGTGGTGAGGGTGAAACTGTCGTCCTTCTCCGGCACCCACTTATCCTGCTTTTGCACCAGCTTGCCGATGCAGATCCGCCCGATCACGGGCGGGGTAATCGCCAGTCCTTTGATCATGGTGTTTGCCTCAAGGGTTGAATGGTGAAACGGCGCACGCCGGGTACCGGTTTGACGTAACGGGTGAGCAGGTCGGGATGATCCTGACCGAGCTTATCCAGATCCGGTGCTAGCTGGTCTTTACTGCGCTTCCAGGTGATCTTGCCGTTGGCAAACAGCCCGGCTGTCGCTTCACCCAAGGTCGCTTGCAGCCGCTGTTTGAGCTGTGACTCCTGTAGCTCGACAGCTTCCTTTTGCTGACGCAAGCGCAGTAGCTCGCCAAACAGCTGGTTGAACTCGGCGGAATCGGAGAGATCCACCGTCTGGCCATCGTCACGCGGAAACAGCCAGCTCAGGGCATTGGCGGCATCACTGGAGCCGTCAGGCTCGGGCTGCTGGTCTTGTTGCACCATCTGCCAGAACTGCGCTTCCCGCTCGATGAGATCTTGGATCTTCTCTTCGTCACGCTCGATGCGATAAATCCTGGCCGCCGATGAGCACTGCCACTTCGGCCCAGGCATGGCCGGTGACGGCCAACTGATGGAGTACCTGACACTGGTAAGCCACAGGCACCCCTTCCTCCCACTGGGGCGCGCTGTGATAGCTGGCGGTCTTGATCTCCAGAATGCCCGGCCCATCGGGATGGCCGATTACCTCCCGGTCTAGGTTGGCGAGCATGAAGAGTTGTTCGGGGTGTTGCAGTACCGCATTGACCCGGCGCACCTTGTAGCCGGTGCGTTTGGCGTAGACCTGCGCCAAGACCGGCTCTAGCTCAATGCCCCACAGCACCGCTTCCTTGTGGGAGATATCTTCCGGCTCCTTACGACCAGTCTTCTCCAACCACAGGCTGAGCGGGCATTTGTAGGGAGAGAGCCCCACGGCCACGGCGGCATCCGAGGAACCAATGCCGAGCTTGCGGATAGCAAGCCATTGCTCGCGGGTTAACTGGGTAGTAGAGGCCAGCCGCAAGGCTTGGCCATATTTTGCTATCATGACGACTCCTTGTTGACGGCATAAATGGCGACGCCCGGATTGGCTTGCGCCAGTCCGGGTGAGGTCGTTATGCGGTTTGAATGGGGAAGCGGAATTACTGCAGCAGAGTGAGTGCCTGATTCAGGGCTTGGGATTTGAGTTGGGCGCCCTGACCAAACCTGGCGGAATCAAGCCGGTGATCTTGGCTGCGGGCACGCCGGTGGTGATCCACGTATTCGGTGACCGCATTGACCAGCCCCCAGGCGGTATTACGGGAGCTGGCAAGCTCTGAGCCCATACCCGCGCCCTGATAGAGCTCATCCAGCGGTTGCGCCAACAGGTCGCTGAAAAAGCGCAGTGCCTCTTCAGGGGCTACGGGCCGTTGTGCCAACGCCTTGGTCTGCGTCTTGAACTCATCCCAATGAGACAGCCCGAGCCCAAGCGACCCTTTGACGGCAGCGGCATCGAACTGAGTGGAGTGGGGCACCTTGATGGCTCCGGTAGTGCCACGCAGTGCCATCTGCAGGGTGTTGTTGCATACCACCCGTAGAGAAGTGAACTGCGCCGTGGTGCAGAGCGTGCCTTCGCAGCTGGTTGCCAGCAGTAGATAGGACTTTACCAAGTCATTGCCTTTGAGTTTTAGATCCTGGCCGGTCTTAGCCAGTGCCCACAGCTTGCGGCCACCTTTGAGCGAGCCTGCTGTTTCCAGCTCAAAGCCACCGGCTTCCACCAGGTCTTGATAGAAGTGCAGCACCTCATGAGGCTGTACCACGTTGTAGCGACTTGAGACCACCGACAGGGGGGCAAGGGTATCGGAGCGATAAAGTACCTTGCTGTCGCTGTAGGGACGGATATGCAGTGCATCGGAGGCGACGTTAAACATCACGTCACTCTGCTCGATGGTCCAATTCATCCCGGCTGCCTGCAGCCAGATATCGAGAGATTGTTGCGGGGGCAAAACATTGCCAAGGCCATGCCAGGGCGTTTGACCGGTGTAGGCCATCGTATCGATCAGGTGAGCCATGAGAAATCTCCAATGAAAAAGGGACTGCTCTGTGCAGTCCCTTGGGTAGGTTCATGGAGATAATATATAGCTGAAATTAATTCAAATGAGACTTATTTACTTGTCTGGTTTCTAGCTATGGAATGCAGCGCTGCTGCTGCACTGTGGTGTACAAATTAAAAGATTGGACTCAAAAGGAGGTACAGTTGGAGCGGGGAAAGAGAAGGGCCTATCAGATTTTAGATAGGCCCTTTTGATAACAATTATGCATGCCTAGCGCTGCCTAGTGTGTACGCAAAAGTGTACTCAAACTAATAGTAGCTGCGCTATGCGGTTTTATGTAACTGAAAACAAACGATAATTTTATTTTAGACGTTGAACAGGAAGTTCATAATATCGCCATCTTTGACGATGTAATCTTTCCCTTCAGCGCGCATCTTGCCCGCTTCCTTGGCGCCTTGCTCACCCTTGTAGTTGATAAAGTCTTCAAAGGCGATGGTTTGGGCGCGAATAAAGCCTTTTTCAAAGTCAGTGTGGATCTTGCCAGCCGCTTGCGGGGCAGTGGCACCGACCGGAATAGTCCAGGCGCGTACCTCTTTCACACCGGCGGTGAAGTAGGTCTGCAGGTTGAGCAGCTGGTAGCCGGAGCGGATAACGCGGTTCAGGCCCGGCTCTTCGATGCCCAGGTCAGCCATGAACTCGGCGCGATCTTCATCGTCCAGTTCGGCGATGTCGGCTTCGATGGCGCAGCAGACCACGACCACGACAGCGTTCTCGGCGGCGGCGATTTCACGCACCTTGTCCAGATAGGGGTTGTTCTCGAAGCCATCTTCCGCCACGTTGGCGATATACATGGTGGGTTTCAGGGTCAGGAAGTTGAGGTGGCTCACGGCGGCCAGCTCTTCTTTATCCAGCTTCATGCCGCGGATCATCTGGCCGTTTTCCAGCGCAACCTTGATCTTCTCAAGCACTTCCACTTCCAGCTTGGCATCCTTGTCGCCGCCTTTGGCGCGCTTGGACTGACGGTGAATGGCGCGCTCGCAGGCGTCCAGATCCGACAGGGCCAGCTCGGTGTTGATCACCTCGATGTCGTCGGCAGGGGAGACCTTGCCGGCAACGTGAATGATGTTCTCGTCGTCGAAGCAGCGCACAACGTGGCCGATTGCTTCGGTTTCACGGATGTTGGCCAGGAACTGGTTACCCAGACCTTCACCCTTGGAAGCGCCGGCAACCAGACCGGCGATGTCGACGAATTCCATGGTGGTCGGCACAACGCGCTGCGGATTGATGATGGCAGCCAGCTGATCGAGGCGGGGATCCGGCATCGGCACCACACCTGTGTTCGGCTCGATGGTGCAGAACGGGAAGTTGGCGGCTTCGATACCGGCCTTGGTCAGCGCGTTGAACAGGGTGGATTTGCCTACATTGGGCAGGCCCACGATACCGCATTTAAAACCCATGGATTGTTACCTTACTTGATGGATGCTGTTGGGGGTCGCCCGCAGGCGGCCCATGTCATGCTTGTTCTGGTCGTTGCTCATGTACCGGCACAATGCCAGTACAGGGTCAAACCGACCTAACCCTTTTCAGCCTTGAAGCTGTGCAAGCGATTCATGGCCTTGGTCATATCTTGTTTGAACAGGATGTCGGTGGCGCGCAGGGACTCGTCCAGCGCGGCGTCGATCAGGTTCTGTTCACTGCTGGGGGCCTTGGTCAGGACGAAGCCTGCCACCTGCTCTTTGCTGCCGGGATGGCCGATCCCGAGACGCAGCCGGAAGAAGTTATTGTTGTTGCCCATCTTGGCGATGATGTCCTTGAGGCCGTTATGGCCACCGTGACCACCGCCCTGCTTGAACTTGGCGATGCCCGGCGGCAGATCCAGTTCGTCATGGGCCACCAGAATCGCTTCCGGCTCAATCTGATAAAAACGCGCCAGTGCGGCCACCGCCTTGCCAGAGAGGTTCATATAGGTGTTCGGGATGAGCAGCCGCACATCCTGCCCCTCGACCAGGATGCGGGCAGTATGGCCGAAGAACTTGGGTTCTTCACGCAGGCTGACATTGTGCCAGCGGGCCAGTTGCTCCACATACCAGGCGCCCGCATTGTGGCGGGTCTTGGCATATTCCGGGCCGGGGTTGCCCAGTCCGACGATCAGTTTGATTTCGCTTGTCACGCTTGATGTCTTCACTCGCAGCTGCCATGGGCACACTACCCAGGGCAATAGGACGCAATATTCTAGCCGCCGAGTGGCGATCACTCAACCAATGCGCATGTTATGGCGGGATTTGCAGCATTATTGCGGCCAATGGGTGGCTAACGGTGGGCAAACGGGCCTCTTGCAAGAGGCCCGTTTCAGCTTGCCGATGGATTGTGCCCGGTTGACTACCGTCGTTATTTGGTACGCAGCAGGGTGACGGTCTCTTCATCCAGTGCGGTCAGGGTGGGACGGGCATCGCGCACATACTCCACGAAAGACGCTGCATCGGTGCCGCAATCCACGCCGCTGGCTTTGCAATCGAGGGCCTGGCCCGTGGCATAGACGGCGCTCAGCAGTTCACCGTTTTGTGCCACCTTCAGCACCGGGAAGGCGGTCAGCTTGCCATTGACACTGGCGATGTCGACCCGCTCGCTCTTCTGACGCTGGGCATTGGCCAGTGCTTGCCAGCCATCGTTGCCGTTGGCGCTGTAGGCGTTCATCACTACCCGATAGCGCTGGCTATCCACCAGATCTTGCCACTCGCCGCTTGCGGTCTTGCGCTGCAATTGGGTCAGGATGCCCGCCTTGCCTGCGTCGGTCTCCTGGAAGGTGTAACGCAGGTGACCGCCATAGGGGAACTTGCCGGCATGGGCGCTGGCGGGCAGGGTGGCGGTGATGGTCTCGGTCAGGAGGGCGCGCACCTCGGCGCCAGTCAGGGTCAGCACCGAGAGCTGGTTCTTGAACGGCAGCAGGGTGAGGGCGCTATCCCCCTCGCGCCATTCGCCAGCAGGCAGGTCGGCGCGCACGCCGCCCACCGCAACCAGAGAAAAATCGACCGGGCCACCGGTCAGGGCTTGCACTGCTGGGGTATTGGCCCAGTAGAACTCCCCTTCGGCAACCAGCGGCGCTACATCTGAGCCGTGGCTGTCGCTGCCGTTGTCGCCGGGGCGACGGGCATTTTGCAGCTGCTCGGGGATGGTACCGATCACCGGGCCGTAGGCTTTCTCCAGCGCCGGTTTGTAGTGGCTGTCGATGATGCCGCGCAGACGCGGATCTTCATCCACGGTCACCAGATTGGGCTGGCTGTCGACAAACTGGCTTGCCTCTTTGCTGCGGGCATCGTCGAGCGCTTGCTTGCGCGCCGCATCGGCGAAGAAGTCGCGGCTGGCCAGCAGGCTGTTGTGGCCCTGGCAGTCAGTCACCTGACCCTGGCTGTCAAAGGTCACCTGTGCCAGACCGATGGCCTGGGCGTAGGAGCCCGCCTGCACCACGCAGGTTTTGCCGATGCCATCCGGATTGGTCACCAGCTTGGCGTAATCGCCGGTCTTGCCCCAGCCGATATTGCGAAAATCGCCGAGCAAGCTGTGGGAGTGGCCGCCGACGATGGCATCGAGGCCGTTTACCTTGGCGGCCAGCGCCAGATCCCGCTCGTTACCGATGTGGGTGAGTGCCACGATCTGGTGGATCCCCTTGGCTTGCAGCATGTCGACCGTGGCCTGAGCCGAGGCGACCTCCTTGCCAAAGCGCAGCTTGCCGACGTTGGGGGCGATATTGCCCATGTCTTCCAGTACCAGACCGATGACGGCGACCAGCTGTTTGCCTTGCGGCAGGTTGTCGAGATCGGTGACTGGGCTCTTCTGGTTGCCGTCAAAGGCGTAGACCACGAAGGGCTTGAGGTTGTCAGCCTTGCTGAGGGCCGGATCGGCCTTGGTGTCGAGGTTGGCGGCCAGCACCGGGAAGTTGACCCCCTCGATGAAGCGGGCCAGCTTCTGGTTATCCAGATCGAACTCGTGGTTGCCCAGCGCCATGGCATCGAGGCCGAACTGGCTCAGCAACTCGGCGTTGGCCATCCCCTCGTTGAGCTTGAAGTAGCCGCTACCCTGCCAGGCATCGCCGCCGTGCAGCAGCAGCAAGGGCTGGTTCTTGGCCAGCGCCTCGGCCTGATAGGCTTTCGCCATGGTCAGCAGGCGCGGATAACCGCCAAAGCGGGTATAGAGGGTGTCCGTCTCCCCCTGCTGGGCAAAGATCTGCCCTTTGATCTCCGCATTGACCGGATCAAACTGGGAGTGGGTGTCGTTCATGTGAGCCAGGGTCAGCACGAAGGGCGGGTTCTCTTTGACGGGCTGACAGGCGAACAGGGCGGAGGTAAGGGTCGCGAGCAGGAGGGGACGCAAGCAATTCATGGGTAAATCCTTAAGCCTGCCGGGGGCAGGGTCGTACCAGATAGCAGAAAGTTGGAAAGAGAAGGTCCAGAAAGACGAAAACCGCCTGATGGCGGTTTTCGTTATTGCTGAATCTATCAATGCTCAAACATGGCAGAGATGGACTCTTCGTTGCTGATGCGACGAATGGCTTCGGCCAGTACAGTTGACAGCGTCAGCTGCTTGACCTTGCCGACCGCTTTCATCTCCGCAGTGAGCGGGATGGAGTCGGTGATGATCAGTTCATCGATAACGGAGTTCTTGATGTTCTCGACGGCGGAACCGGAGAAGACCGGGTGGGTAGCGTAGGCGAATACACGCTTGGCACCGCGCTCTTTCAGGGCCTCTGCGGCTTTGCACAGGGTGCCGCCGGTGTCGATCATGTCATCAACGATGATGCAGTCGCGGCCGGCAACGTCACCGATCAGGTGCATGACCTGGGAGACGTTCGGGCGGGGACGGCGCTTGTCGATGATGGCGATGTCGGTGTCATCCAGCAGCTTGGCGATGGCGCGGGCACGCACGACGCCACCGATGTCCGGGGAGACAACGACAGGAGACTCGAGGTTCTTGGACTTCATGTCTTCCAGCAGCACCGGGCTACCGAACACGTTGTCTACCGGAACGTCAAAGAAACCTTGAATTTGCTCGGCATGCAGGTCAACGGTCAGCACGCGATCCACACCGACGCTGGAGAGGAAGTCAGCGACAACCTTGGCGGTGATGGGCACACGGGCGGAGCGGACGCGGCGGTCCTGACGGGCATAACCAAAGTAGGGGATAACAGCAGTGATACGGCCAGCTGAAGCACGACGCAGAGCATCCACCATGACGATCAATTCCATCAAATTGTCGTTGGTCGGGGCACAGGTGGATTGAATGATGAAGATATCGCCACCACGTACATTCTCATTGATCTGTACGCTGATCTCGCCGTCGCTAAAGCGACCTACGGCAGCATTGCCGAGTTTGATAAACAGGCGATCTGCGATCTTCTGGGCTAGTTCCGGCGTTGCGTTACCAGCAAACAGCTTCATGTCAGGCACGGTTTGAAACCTCGGGGTTGCATCCAGTATGTGGGGGAGTCTGAAATCAGACCCTATCGTTTTGGGGCAAACGATTTATCAAGATAACGTACAAGGTGTCTGCTGCCCAATGAATGTGATGATACCGGTAACCCGAATCCGTGGCCGAGTGCAAAACCGGCCACGTTAATCATCATCAATACCGTTCGGTAAAATTGGCTGGGGTACTAGGATTCGAACCTAGGAATGGCGAGATCAAAACCCGCTGCCTTACCGCTTGGCGATACCCCAATCATTTGAACTGTTGCAATGTGGAGAAGAGAGGTGATATGTTCTCGCCCTTGGCGACAAACCCATCAAGTCCCTTCGGCACGCAGGCCAACACTTCCCGAGCAGTCACTTCGTCTTCAAATTGAGCAAAGACGCAGGCTCCTGTGCCCGTCATTCTTGACGGCGCGTATTCTAGCAACCAGCCGAGCGCATTGGCAACCTCGGGGTGGCGCTTTTTCACCAGTGATTCGCAATCGTTTTTCCACTCGCCTTCCAGCAGGTTGTCCAGCGACATTTTCGGCGTGGCTCTCGGCAGCTCCGGATCCTGGAATACGGCTGCGGTCGCTACATGGCAATCGGGTTTGAGTACCAGATACCAGGCATCGGGTAGTTCGACCGGTTGCAGCCGCTCGCCCACCCCTTCGGCAAAGGCCGCCTTGCCACGGACAAACACCGGCACATCGGCCCCCAGCTGGACGCCGAGCGCAGCCAGTTCATCTTCACTCAAACCCGCCTGCCAGAGGTGGTTAAGCGCTACCAGCGTGGTCGCTGCATCGGATGAACCGCCGCCAATACCGCCTCCCATGGGAAGCACTTTTTCCAGCCGGATATGGGCACCTTGCGGGCTCGACAGGGTTGCCTGCAGCAGGCGCGCCGCCCGGATAATCAGATTCTGCTCATCCGGCACACCGGGAATGGCCGGGCTCAGGGTGAGAGTGTCGCTATTCGGTATCACCTCGAACTCGAGCCAGTCGCTGTGGTTGAGGAAGATAAACAGGGTCTGCAGCTCGTGATAGCCATCGGGACGACGGCCATTGACGTGTAGAAACAGGTTGAGTTTGGCCGGTGCCGGCCAGCGTGTGGAAGCCATTAACGTGCAAGAGTCCATTGGTTGATCTGAAGCTTGAGGCGGCTGTTCTGGCCGGTCATGGTCAGCTGGTGCGGCAGGCGGTAGCCATCCTGATCCCGATAATCGCCATAGACGATCTGCCACTGGCCGTCGCGCACGCTGGCCAGACTGCTGTCGGGGTTGAGTTCAAACTCCGCCTGACCCGGCAGCCCCTTGATCCACTCTGGCAATCCAGCAACCGGAATATTCCAGCCGGTCAGTTGATAGATGAGTGCTTCGGCATCCTGGCTCTGGTGGCGATTGCCGTCGCTGTCGAGCAGGGTGATCTCCCCCTTGCTGCGGGAGAGCTCCAGAATGCTGGTGCCAATCAGGCTGGTGAGGTTGAGGCGATAATCCTCCCCATCCTGCTGCCAGTTGAGACGGGCGCTGCCCTTTTGCTGGGGAGTGATGATGGCCATCTTGCCGGATAGCTGCCAGTGGGTCAGCTGCTCGAGACGGGTCCGCTCCTGGTTCCAGTTCACCTGGTCACGCTGGGGCTGGGTGGTGGCACAACCGGCCAGCAACAGCAGGCAGGTGAGGGTAAAAATACGTAGCAGCAAGAGACGGCTCCAGAGAGAGGAATTTGCCACAGTATACGGGGCGGCCGTATTGCTTTTAAAGACTTACCCTTTCTCGTACAATTGGCAGCCTTTGCACCCAGCGTATGAAATGATCGTCGCCCACTCATGAGTTTGCTTGCCCTCGGAATCAACCACAACACCGCCAGTGTCGCCTTGCGGGAACGGGTCGCCTTTGGCCCGGACTGCATCGATCGCGCCTTGCGTGAGCTGGTGAGCCAACCCGGTGTCAGCGAGGCGGTGATCGTCTCCACCTGCAACCGGACCGAACTCTATTGCAATCTGGAAGAGGAGCGGCAGGAGCAAGTGCTGCGCTGGCTGCAGCAGTTCCACGGGCTGGACGCGGCCGAACTGGTCACTGCCATCTATCAGCATCACGATGAAGAGGCGGTGCGCCACCTGATGCGGGTGGCGTGCGGGCTCGACTCGCTGGTGCTGGGGGAGCCGCAGATCCTGGGGCAGATCAAGCAATCCTACGCTCATGCCCAGCAGGCGGAGTCGGTGAAGGGGGCGCTGGAGCGGCTGTTCCAGAAATCCTTCTCGGTGGCGAAAAGAGTGCGCACCGATACCGAGATTGGCGCGAGTGCCGTGTCGGTGGCGTTTGCCGCCGTCAGCCTGGGTCGGCGGATCTTCTCCGATCTCTCCCAGACCAAGGTACTGCTGGTCGGGGCGGGGGAGACCATTGAACTGGTTGCCCGTCATCTGCGCGAGCAGAACGTCACCAAGATGATGGTGGCTAACCGCACCCTGCAGCGTGCCCAGACCCTGGCGGCCGAATTCGGTGCCCAGGTGATGACGCTCGAAGAGATCCCCGACTATCTGCACGAGGCGGATATTGTCATCAGCTCGACGGCCAGTCCTTTACCCATCATCGGCAAGGGGATGGTGGAGCGCGCGCTGAAGGCCCGCCGCTTCAAACCCATGTTTCTGGTGGATATTGCCGTGCCGCGCGACATCGAAGCCGAAGTCGATGAGCTCTCCGATGCCTATCTCTACACGGTGGATGATTTGCAGGGGATCATCGAGCAGAACCTCGAAACCCGTAAACGGGCTGCCGCACAGGCGGAAGTGATCGTGCAGGAAGAGCGCGACGAGTTTATGGGCTGGTATCGCGGCCAGAGCTCGGTCGACCTCATTCGCGATTATCGCCATCAGTCCCAGCAAGTGGCTGATGAAGAGTTGCAACGGGCCCTGCTGGCATTGGCGCAGGGCGAGAGTGCCGAACAGGCGCTCAAGGCGATGGCCCATCGCCTCACCAACAAGTTGATCCACGCGCCGACCCAGGCGTTGCGCCAGGCTGCCTCCCAGGGGGATCAGAGCGAGCTCTCCCGCTTGCGGCAGGCGCTGGGGTTGTCACAAGAGCCATAATTTTCGGGCAACCTGCCGGTTGTTCCGTCCTCCATTGAGAATGCAAGAGTTATGAATCCGTCACTGATCAGAAAGCTGGAAGGCCTCATCGAGCGCCACGAAGAAGTACAGGCCATGCTCGGCGAGCCAGACGTGGTCTCGGATCAGGATCGCTACCGCGCCCTGACACGCGAATATGCCCAGCTGGAAGATATCGTTCACGCCTTCCAGCGTTACCGTCAGGCGCAGGATGATCTTGAGACCACCCAGATGATGCTGGAGGAGGATGATGCCGACCTGCGCGAGATGGCGCAGGAGGAGCTGCCGCAGGCCAAGGCCAATCTGGAGGCGCTGGAGCAGGAGCTGCAACTGATGTTGCTGCCCAAGGATCCCAAGGATGACAACAATTGCTATCTGGAGATCCGCGCCGGTGCCGGTGGCGACGAAGCGGCCATCTTTGCCGGTGACCTGTTCCGCATGTATTCACGGTTTGCCGAGCGTCAGGGCTGGCGCGTCTCCATCGTCAGCTGCAATGACGGTGAATACGGTGGCTACAAGGAGGTGATCGCCAAGATCGACGGCGAGCGCGTCTATGGCCGTCTCAAGTTTGAATCCGGTGGTCACCGGGTACAGCGGGTGCCGGAGACCGAATCTCAGGGTCGGGTGCACACCTCCGCCTGTACCGTCGCCGTGCTGCCGGAAGTGCCGGAAGCCGAGCAGATCGAGATCAACCCTTCCGATCTGAAGATCGACACCTTCCGCGCCTCCGGTGCTGGTGGTCAGCACGTCAACAAGACCGACTCGGCCATTCGTATCACCCACCTGCCGACCGGGCTGGTGGTGGAGTGTCAGGACGAGCGCTCCCAGCACAAGAACCGCGCCAAGGCGATGTCGGTGCTCTCCGCCCGCCTGCAAGCGGCCGAGGATGAGCGCCATCGCGCCGCCGAGCAGAGCACCCGCCGCAATCTGGTGGGCTCCGGTGATCGTTCCGAGCGCATTCGCACCTACAACTATCCGCAGGGCCGCCTCTCCGAGCATCGCATCAACCTGACTCTCTATCGCCTCTCCGAAATTTTGGAAGGGGATCTGGACTGCGTCATCACGCCGCTGGTGCAGGAGTATCAGGCCGATCAGCTCGCCTCGCTGGCCGAGAACAACTGATGCAAATGGTGATCCGGCAAGCTCGCATTAAGTGTTGTGCCCATAAGGTGGAGTGGCACTGATGCAGATCCAGCAGGCCCGCGCCCATATCATGACTGTGTTGGCTGAGGGGGAGTCCCCCCGCGCCGATGCCGATGTACTGCTCTGTCATCTGCTCGGGTGTCGTCGCAGCTATCTGATTACCTGGCCCGAGCGTGAGCTGGATGCCGCCCAGCAGGCCACCCTGCAGACGTGGCTGGCTCGTCGTCTCAATGGCGAACCCATCGCCCATCTCGTTGGCGAGCGGGAGTTCTGGTCGCTGCCCCTCAAGGTGAGCCCGGCGACCCTGATCCCGCGCCCCGATACCGAGGTGCTGGTCGAGCAGGCGCTGACCAGAATCCCGCAAGGGCCGTGCGCCGTGCTGGATCTGGGCACCGGCACCGGCGCCATCGCGCTGGCGCTCAAGTCCGAGCGGCCCGAGATCGATGTGTTGGCGGTGGATCGGATGGCCGATGCCGCGGCGCTGGCCCGCGAGAACAGCGCCGCACTGGGGTTACCCATCGAGGTGCGCAACGGTAGCTGGTTCGAGCCCCTTGACGAGCCGGATCGCGACGAAACGCCACGTTTTGCGGTGATTGTCTCCAATCCCCCCTATATTGATGGCGCCGATCCCCATCTCGAGCAGGGTGACGTGCGCTTTGAACCCCGCTCGGCGCTGGTTGCCGATGACGCCGGGCTGGCCGATATCCGCCACATCGTGGCCCACGCCCCCGCTTATCTGCTGACCGATGGCTGGTTGCTGCTGGAGCATGGCTGGGATCAGGGGGAGGCGGTGCGTCAGTTGCTGCGTGATGGCGGCTACCGTGAGGTAGCCACGGTGCGCGATTACGGGGATAACGACAGGGTGACGCTGGGCCTCTGCCCGCTGCGCTGACGGTTCCTCACTGTTACACGGCGGGTTGCCTGTGCGCCCCCATGCAAGGATTGAATATGGTTTTTGTGCTCAAACACCTGCACCTCACCCTGATTGCCGGGGCCGTGCTGATGTTTATGCTCCGCTTCTACTGGGTACAGACCGCCACTGGCCGAGCCTATAGCGCGCCGGTGATGAAGGTCAGCGGCTGGCTCAACGGTCTGGTGGTGCTTTCCGGCGTATTGCTCTGCATGGTGCTGGATCTCAACCCGCTCAATAACGGAACGCCCTGGCTCAGCGAGAAGCTGATGGCCATTCTGGTGCTGGTATTTCTGGCTGCGATGGCGCTGCGGCTTGCCAAAAGCAATCTGGTGCGCTGGTGCTCCTTTCTGGGGGCGCTCGGCTGGATCTACTTTATTGCCAAGTTGGCAGTGCTCAAACAGACGAGTGTGTTCGGCTAAGGCATGAAGAGAATGTTACACATAGACGAATGGACCGATTTCGAAGCCCACGACATCACCGAGCTGGCGTTGTCAGTCAGTGACGAAATTTATGGCTCGGTCGAGGAGGGGATCCGCGAGTTGAACCTGCTGGACGAGTGGCTGGACGAGCAGATTGAAGAGGGCACTTGCGACGAGGTGCGCCAACAGTTGCTGCAGGGCTTCTACCACAGCCTCGGTTTTCATGGCGACTGGCAGGACTATTTTTCTGCCAACAACTGTGACCTCAATCAGGTGCTGGTGCAGCGCAAGGGGATCCCGGTCAGTCTCGGCATTCTCATTATCCAGCTGGGGCGCAAGCTCGGGCTCGATGTAGAGGGGATCTGCTTCCCCGGCCACTTCCTGGTGAGCTTTGCCGGTGGCGAGGGGGAGGTCTATGTCGACCCCTTTACCGGCGACGAGCTGAGTCTGGCCCGCATCGAGCTGCTGCTGCGCGGTGCGTTGGGGGACTTGGCAACCCTGACCCCCGACTACCTGCAGCCCTCCGGCCAGTGGGAGATCATCGAACGGCTGCTCAACGTCAGCAAGGGTGCCCTGCTGCGGGAAGATCGCATGCCCGAGGCGCTGCGTTGCAGCGAGCTGTTGTTGCGGATGAAGCCCGGCGATCCGCTGGAGACGCGGGATCGCGGCTTTATCTACGAGCAGCTCGATTGCCCGCGCCAGGCCGCCGACGATTTTGAATATTTTATTGAACAATGCCCGGACGATCCGGTGGCCGATGTGCTGAAAGTGCAGCTGGCCGCGCTGGACCTGAGCCCCAAGCCCCTCCATTAAGGGCGGCTTGAGACTAAACAGAAGAATATCAAGGCCGCAGCGCTCGGCTGCAACGGAGTAACTTGGCTTCAGGCCCCTTCATTAAGGAAGTCTTAGATGGAACAGAAGAATATCAAGATCAACCAGATCGACGTTGCCAACGACAAACCGTTCGTGCTGTTTGGCGGCATGAACGTGCTGGAATCCCGCGACATGGCGATGGCGGTGTGCGAGAAGTACGTGGAAGTGACCAGCAAGCTGGGCATCCCGTTTGTCTTCAAGGCGAGCTGGGACAAGGCCAACCGCTCCTCCATCCACTCCTACCGCGGTCCGGGTCTGGAAGAGGGGATGAAGATTTTCCAGGAGCTGAAAGCGACCTTCGGCATGCCGGTCATCTCCGATCTGCACGAACCCCATCAGGCCAAGCCGGTCGCCGAGGTGGTTGACGTTATCCAGCTGCCCGCTTTCCTGGCACGCCAGACCGATCTGGTGGAAGCCATGGCCCGCACCGGCAACGTCATCAACATCAAGAAGCCGCAGTTCCTGAGCCCAAGCCAGATGAAGAACATCACCGACAAGTTCGAGGAGTGCGGCAACGACCAGCTGATCCTGTGCGAGCGCGGTGCCAACTTCGGCTACGACAACCTGGTGGTGGACATGCTGGGTCTGGGCGTGATGAAGAAGAGCACCGGTGGCTATCCGGTGATCTTTGACGTGACCCACTCCCTGCAGTGCCGTGATCCGCTGGGTGCCGCCTCCGGTGGCCGTCGCGAACAGGTGACCGAGCTGGCACGTGCCGGCATGGCGGTCGGTCTGGCCGGTCTCTTTATCGAGTCCCACCCGGATCCGAAAATTGCTCGCTGCGATGGCCCGAGTGCCCTGCCGCTGGAGAAGCTGGAAGGCTTCCTCAAACAGATGAAGGCCATTGATGACCTGATCAAGGGTTTCGAACCTCTCGATACCTCGGCCTGATCCCGACGCTGTCATGCCTGATGAAAATGCCCCGCAATGCGGGGCATTTTTTGATAAGGATGCGGTGACAAGCACGCATAAAAAAACGGCCAGTCGGCCGTTTTTTGTGCTGATACCGCAAGTATCAGCTCTTCACTGCAGGGCGCTGATTACAGGCTCTGGGTGAAAGTACGGGTAACCACGTCACGCTGCTGTTCCGGGGTCAGGGCGTTGAAACGCACTGCGTAGCCAGATACACGGATGGTCAGCTGCGGGTACTTCTCCGGGTTTTCGATAGCATCTTCCAGAGTTTCGCGACGCAGCACGTTGACGTTCAGGTGCTGGCCACCTTCAACAGCAGGCTCAGCCTGAACCGGCAGTTCGCGGTATTCGAACTGACCCAGGTCAGCCAGTTGCACTTCTTGATCAGCAGCGAAAGCATCGCCTTTGACGCAGATGCAGCGAGCTTGTTGCTTCTCTTCGTCCAGCAGCCAGAAAGAGTTCAGCAGAGCGGTGTTGGCGGCCTGGGTGATTTGAATGCCTTTGATCATGGTATGACTCCTCAATGGGAACGCGAATCCAACTGTAAGGAAATTACCCTGATGTATTTAAGCTACCGTTAATTGCGGTGGCTTAAAGGGCCCTTGCCTTACACCTTTGCTTTGATGGGGTCATATATACCATGTTGGTAATATTACTAAAATTGATCTAGATCAATAAAAATCAATAAAGCGCCATTTAAATGGGATTAAATTCTTGAGTTGAATCAAAAATGGGTCATTTTTCTGATTTTGTAAGATATCAAAATTATGCATCTTTTATCTTTTTAATCTAGTAATTTAACTACATCTTTTTCGGCTTTTCTGTGGTGGATTGAGGAGTTGGCTACACTCAGCAGAAAGCAAGGAGAGTGTCGGGTGAATATCAGGTGGCGAATGTGGGGATGGTTGGCCCTGTTCTGTTGCTGGGCAATCACAGCTGTGGTCCGGGCCGAAACAGTACGCATAGCGGTGGGCGAATGGCCGCCTTATATCAGTGAGTCGCTGCCCAATCAGGGGTTTCTCTGTGAGGTGGTACGTGAGGCCTTTGCCGAGCAGGGGGTCGATGTCAGCTTTCATTTCTACCCCTGGTCTGAGGCATACAGCCTGACTCTTGAAGGACGTTATATGATTACCATGCCCTGGTTTCGCTCTCGCGAGCGCGAGCAGCACTTCTATCTCTCTGCATCGCTGGGCAAATTTACGACCCGTCTGCTTGCACTTAATGGTTCGCCATTGGTCAGTTTGGGTGAGCTGAAAAACGAGCCTGTCGGGGTTACCCGTGGCTATTTTTATGGTGAAGGGTTTGCAGCAAGGCAATCCGAGTTGTCTCTTGAGTGGTCCGACTCCGATGAGGAGAGCATGGAGAAACTGCTCACCGGACGCATTCGTTATCTGGTCATGGATGAACAGGTGGCACAGGTTCTGTTTCAGCAGGTTCTCTTTCGTCATCCCCAAGCGGCAGCATTGAGTGGTGCCCCCGATCCCATCTGGTCCCAGCCGGGCTATCTGCTGATGCGCAAGGCCGATCCCGATGCCCGCCGCTTGATGTTGCTGTTTAACGCCGGTCTGCACAAACTGGAGCGCTCCGGCCGGCTCGCCAGGCTCTGGAAAGTGTGAGTCACGGTTGCGTCTTGCGGGCTGCCCCCCTATCCTGACTCCTTCGCCGTATCAAGTGAGGAGGCCGGGGTGCTGACCTGGAGTGATGTGATTGGCTCTGAAAAAGAGCAGGACTATTTCAAGTGTACGCTGGCGACCGTCAGGGCAGAGCGGGAAGCGGGCAAGGTGATCTACCCCCCCGCGGCCGATGTGTTCAATGCTTTCAAACTGACCGAACTGGATCAGGTCAAGGTGGTGATCCTGGGGCAGGATCCCTACCATGGCCCGAATCAGGCACATGGTCTCTGCTTCTCCGTCCTGCCCGGGGTGCGTACTCCCCCCTCACTGGTCAACATCTATAAGGAGATGCAGCGGGATCTGCCTGGTTTCGTCACACCCAATCACGGTTTTCTGGAGTCCTGGGCCAGACAGGGGGTTCTGCTGCTCAACACAGTGCTGACAGTGCAGGCCGGTCAGGCACACTCTCATGCCCATCTGGGGTGGGAAACCTTCACCGATCGGGTCATCGAGCAGATCAATGCCAGTTGTAACGGGGTGGTATTTCTGTTGTGGGGCTCCCATGCCCAGAAGAAAGGGCGTTTTATCGACCGGCAGCGCCACCACGTGTTGACGGCACCCCATCCCAGCCCCCTTTCTGCCCACCGTGGTTTTATCGGCTGCGGCCACTTTTCCGAGACCAACCGCCTGCTGGAATTGCAGGGTAAAAGCCCGATCGAATGGCAATCTGTCTGCCAACCACTTGATTGAGTGCAAAGTTCGGGCGACAAATGACCGTATACTCAGGAAAGTAACATTTTATTTCAGCGCCAAGGAGTGCCCATGTTATCGAGTCTGCACAAGGATCACCTCAATATCGCCCGACTGCTGGATCTGCTGAAGCAGAAGCTGGCCGCCATTCGTGCCGAGCAACCTATCAGCTATTTTCTGGTGCGCGATGTCATCGATTATCTGCGGGAGGTTTCTGACAAGTATCACCACCCCAAGGAAGATCTTGTCTATGACTACTACCTGAAATACCGGGTGGTGGAGGGGGATGTCGCGAACCGCTTGCATGAGGAGCATCTCAAGTTGCTGGAGGCGGGGACCGAGCTCAAGGAGATGGTGGAGATGATCCTGATGGATGCGGTGATCCCGCTCGATCAGTTCACCGCCAAGCTGGAGCGCTTCGTGGAGCTGCAAGAGGCACACATGAACTACGAAGAAGGGGTGATCTTCCCCCATCTGCGTGACTCCCTGACCGAGGATGACTGGCGTCATCTGGAGCAAAACTGGCAGAACCGAGCTATCGGTGATCCTCTGTTTGGTGCCGAGATCAGCCAGCACTTCCAGGCGCTTGCCAAGCGCCTCTCCCTGCCTTTTGCTGCCAGCTGACGCACGCGGCTTTCGGTCATCAGTCATCTGACTGTGCAGGTGTTACCCGGCCAATGTGCCGGGTTACTTATTGTTACTCACGCCACATGATTTTGTTGTGCCATTTGTCGGGCACAGTGAGCTGCCAGCGGGCCAGCTCGCTCTTGCTGAAGACATATTCGCCGCGCAGGGCCGCTCGCGGGGAGATAGTACGGGGCAGGGTGCCCGCCAGTATGGTGTTGATAAGGGACGCTGCCTGCAACCCCTGATCGTGGCCGTCCAGTACCAGCCCGCCGATGGCCATCCCCTTGCCGACGGCAAACTCCCAGAAACAGAAGAGAGGAACCGGTGTGTTGGCGCTGGTCCACTCCAGCACCGTCTGTTCGCTCACATGCTTGCCATTATCGTCGACCAGCGTGTGGTAGAGGCCGAGGAAGATTGCCTGATAGCCATTCTTCTTGGCGTTGAGCACCGCCTCCTGCCAGAGGCTGTAATCCCCCATCAGCTGGCTGTTGACCCGGGTCTGGCCGACTCGCAATTCGGTCTGGGTCTTGAATTCATCCTCGATAGCGGTGAGGGCCACATTGCTGGAATCAAACAGTACCAGCGCCTTGTCAAGCCCTCCCATCATCTGGCTTATTTCGCTGATGTTGCGCTTGAGCAGGGGGCGTTCCAGCACCCCGGTGATCTTGGGGTGGCCGACAAAGCCCTTGAGGCGGGGGTTTTCGTTCATGCCGAGAAAAACAACGGGAGTACCCAGCGAGGCGATCTCGTTGGCCAGATAGTTGATGGCATTGTCATCCCCCAGCACCACCAGATCCGGTTTGCTCTTGAGATAAAAAGCGATAGCCCGTTGAGCGATGTCGTCGAACGCCTCCCGTGGATGGCGTTTGGTATCCATATAGAAGTGAGAGATCTTGTGCTCCCCCTGCAACCCTTTGCGCAAACCTTCGTTGTAGCTCTGGTCCCAAAGGTATTCGGGATGGTAGCTGCTGATCACCAGAATGTTTGCGGCCCAGAGCGGCAGGGAGAGGGTGGAGAGCAGTAGCAACAGCAGGGAGGTGCGCATGGGAAGGCCCCTGTCGAGTGATAGTGTATGCATGCTCAGTATGGGCAGTGTTTGCCGTTACTGTCATCTCGAAACCGGTATGGCAGGGCGCGATTTTTTTTTCGGTTGAGCGGATCGGACGCCAGCCCGCACTCTGCTTGGGGTCGGGTTTTATTGAGTCTTTTTTTGGTTGGTCGTGAACTGTCCCGCTCGCTGAAAAACCTGTTCTGGATCAAGAAATGAGGCTGCGCTTTGGTGCCTAATAGACACCACATATAGGGACGCATTCGTTTTTAATCCCTATATGTTGTGTTATTAAGCTGTGTATAAGCTGTTCCCCTCCTATCTTCAGCCCAGGCTTGTCAAGCCTCGGCTGAATTTATTTGCGTCCAGGACGAGATGCCGGGAGGGGGGCCCAACAAGGGTGAGCCAGAGGCAAATGCCTGGCCTTTTAACGGGGAAAATCCATGAAACCGGTTGTGATCAAACGTGACGGATGTCGCGCACCATTCAATGCCCAGCTGATTCGCGATGCGGTCAGCCGAGCGGCGGAAGCGGTCAATCAGGCCAATCCGGCACTCGCCTCCCGCATTGCCAATGCAGTGAGTCAGGAGCTGGAAGGGCGTGGTGAAGTTGATATCCACGAGATCCAGAACCGGGTCGAAAACCACCTGATGGCTTCCGACGACAAGGCCATCGCCCGTGCCTATATCGAATATCGCCACGACAGGGATCAGGCTCGCGAGGCGCGCGGCCGTCTGGCGCAGGAGATCCGTGGTCTGGTCGAGCAGACCAACGCCGCCCTGCTCAACGAAAACGCCAACAAAGACTCCAAGGTGATCCCGACCCAGCGCGACCTGCTGGCCGGTATTGTCGCCAAGCACTATGCCACCAGCCACATGCTGCCCCGTGATGTGGTTCAGGCCCACGAGAGCGGTGATCTGCACTTCCACGATCTCGATTACTCACCTTTCTTCCCGATGTTCAACTGCATGTTGATCGATCTGAAAGGGATGCTGACCCACGGCTTCAAGATGGGCAATGCGGAGATCGATACCCCGAAATCCATCAGCACCGCCACGGCCGTGACCGCCCAGATCATCGCCCAGGTGGCGAGCCACATCTATGGTGGCACCACCATCAACCGCATCGATGAAGTGCTGGCCCCCTATGTGACCATCAGCTGGCAGAAGCACCGTGAAGTGGCCGAAGAGTGGGGCATTGCCGATGTGGAAGCCTATGCCATGGCCCGCACCGAGAAAGAGTGCTACGACGCCTTCCAGTCGCTGGAGTACGAGGTCAACACCCTGCACACCGCCAACGGTCAGACGCCGTTCGTCACCTTCGGCTTTGGCTTGGGGGACAGCTGGGAGTCGCGGATGATCCAGCGCGCCATCCTCAGCAACCGCATCGCTGGCCTTGGCAAGAACAAGAAGACCGCCGTGTTCCCGAAACTGGTGTTCGCCATCAAGGATGGCCTCAACCATAAGCAGGGCGATCCCAACTACGACATCAAGCAGCTGGCGCTGGAGTGTGCCTCCAAGCGGATGTATCCGGACATCCTCAACTACGACCAGGTGGTCAAGGTGACCGGCTCCTTCAAGACCCCCATGGGTTGCCGCTCCTTCCTCGGTGCCTACGAGGAGAATGGCGAGCTGATCCACGAAGGTCGCAACAACCTGGGGGTCGTGAGCCTCAACCTGCCGCGCATTGCCCTGAAATCCCGTGACGAAGCGGACTTCTGGGATCGTCTCGATGCCTCCCTGCGGGTCGCCAAGAAGGCGCTGATGTACCGCATCACCCGTCTGGACGGGGTGAAAGCACGGGTTGCTCCGATCCTCTATATGGAAGGGGCTTGCGGCGTGCGGCTGAAGGCGGACGACAACGTCAGCGAGATCTTCAAGAACGGTCGCGCCTCCATTTCCCTCGGTTATATCGGGGTACACGAGACCATCAACGCCCTGTTTGGTGACAAGGTGCACCTGTTTGACAGCGCCGAGCTGCAACAGAAGGCCATCGCCATCATCGCCCGTCTCAGGGCGGCCATCGATGATTGGAAAGAGGAGACTGGCTACGGCTTCAGCCTCTACTCCACCCCGAGCGAGAACCTCTGCACCCGTTTCTGCCGCATCGATGCCAAGGAGTTTGGCGTGGTATCCGGTGTGACCGACAAGGGTTACTACACCAACAGCTTCCACCTCGATGTGGAAAAGCAGGTCAACCCGTACGACAAGCTGGACTTCGAGGCGCCCTATCCGCCCATCGCCAGCGGCGGCTTCATCTGCTACGGCGAGTACCCCAATATCCAGCACAATCTGGAAGCGCTCGAAAACGTCTGGGATTACAGCTATGACAAGGTGCCCTACTACGGTACCAACACCCCCATCGACGAGTGCTACGACTGCGGCTTCACCGGCGAGTTCGAGTGCACCTCCAAGGGCTTTACCTGCCCGCGCTGCGGTAACCACGACCCGGCCAAGGTGTCGGTGACCCGCCGTGTCTGCGGCTACCTCGGCAGCCCGGATGCGCGCCCCTTCAATGCGGGCAAGCAGGAAGAGGTGAAGCGCCGCGTCAAACATATGTAAGCGCACAGGCGATGAAGAGCTGGCCCCTGACTCAAGGTGCCATTTTCATTGGAGGGCGGCAGTTATGCCGCTGTCCCGTGAACGAGGCAGGAAACAAGCGATGCACTACCACCAATACTATCCGGTCGATGTGATCAACGGCCCCGGCACCCGTGCCACCCTGTTTGTCTCGGGCTGCGAGCACCAGTGCCCGGGTTGCTACAACCAGAGCACCTGGCGGCTCGATGGCGGCAAGCCGTTCGATGAGGCGATGAGCGATCGCGTCATTAGCGACCTCAACGACAGCCGGATCAAACGGCGAGGTCTGTCGCTCTCCGGCGGCGATCCGCTCCACCCGGCCAACGTGCCCCACGTGCTGGCACTGGTGAAACGGGTACGCGCCGAGTGTCCGGGCAAGGATATCTGGTGCTGGACCGGTTATCTGCTCGGCGAACTGTCAGAGGCCCAGCGCGAGCTGGTGGCCTTGCTGGATGTGCTGGTGGATGGCAAGTATGAAAAGGAGTTGGCAGACCCCGGCCTGCTCTGGCGTGGCAGCAGCAATCAGCAGATCCACGACCTCAACGCCTGGCGTGATGCGGGTGAGCTAATTCCCTGTCTGGTTTGCAGTTGAAGCCCGGGATGTTTATGGTTAGCCCATTCCAATCCTGACGACATTCATGAAGAGTAGAGCCGAGATGAACAATCTGCTCAAGATCCTGTTGGCCATTTTCCTGCCCCCGGTGTGCGCGTTTATCCAAGTGGGCTTTAGCCTGCACTTTTTAATCAACATCGTGCTGACCCTGATGGGCGGTCTGCCGGGCATGGTCCATGCGCTCTGGCTGGTGGTGAGCGACAAGCGCGGCTGATGCCAGCGGATGGTTAGTGAGCTTATTGACGATAAAAGGGCCAACCTCTCGGGGTTGGCCCTTTTGTTCATGTTCATACGAATACTTTTTCGTTAGGATGGGTGACTGACCAAAAGGGCGCGTGTTGAGCGGCCTGCAGTCCGGCAATAAGTACCGGCAGAGAACAAGGAGCGTTACATGAAGTGGAAAGTCGCAGTATGGTCAGGTCTGGCAGTGACACTGTTGCTGGGGTGCTCATCCCGTCAGGAGGTAGCGCACGAGCGCGCTCCGATCGCTATCTCTCTCGAGCAGTTGTCCAGCTACTGGGTTCAGGAGAAGCAGTGGTCATGGCTTGGTAATGACGAGCCAGCCCTGCCAGCCAAACCGGTCAAGGGGTATGTGGAAGTTCGCTATCAAATCGACGCCAGCGGCACGCCGGTCAAGCCGGAAGTGGTAGCGGCCGAGCCCCCCGGCGAGCTGGAGCAGAGTGCGCTGGCGACCCTCTCGCGGATCCGCTACAGCCCGGCAGAGGGCAACCCGGATGCCATTCCGGTCGAGGTGACCAACCGCTTCGAAATCGAGATCAATTGATCCCCCACCACTCTGATGCCAGAGAAAGAGAGACCCCGGCCAGGCCGGGGTCACGTTTATTGCTGTTTGCAGTCGTTGTAGGCGGTCTGCCACTCGCCATCCTGATCCCGCAGCTCGACAAAGCCCTCATCCCCCTTGTTCCACCAGACGGCCTCATGTTCGTCTGTATAGCGGGCACCGGAGGCCGAGACGGCTTGGGGCAGGGTGTAATCCTTGCCGTCCGGCAGTGACAGCTTGATAAAGTTGAGGCTCTCGTCTGAGAGGGAGAAGTAGCGCACCTGCACCTTCTTGCCCTGCTCGCACTGGTAACTGACCGGTTCGCCACCAGTGACTGAGAGGGTATTGCCCTGATTGCAGCCAGCGAGCAGGCCGAGGGCCAGCGCACCAGCGGCCATCATATGTGCTTTATTCATGATTACAGCTCCATTGGTGTCATACGGGCGTGAGCCTAACAGGTTGCCGTTATTGTGCAATCAGCGGGGCCATTCGGTGCGTCGCTGGCTGTCCGGCATACCGCGCGAGTATGAGGGGGATGCCGCTATCAGCAAGGTAGTGTCAATCAGTGCAGGCCAAGTCTGGTTTCAAACTGGCGGATCAGCGTCTCATAGGTGCCGTTGTTCTTGATCTTCTGCAATCCCTGCTCGAACTGCTTGGCCAGCGCTTCCCCTTGCGGTGTGTTGCGGGAGAAAGCGAGCCAGAAGCCATCGGTGGAGATCTTGCCAACCTTGACCACCTTGCCGGTCAGCTGCTTCTGCTGGATCTTGAGGTAGCCCGGCATACCGTTCATCAGGATGTAGTCGACCCGGCCACGTACCAGCATCTCGAGGATCTGGGCATCGGATTTGGCCTGAAAGCGGGTGATCCTGGGGTTCTCCATAAAATCGGTGGGGTAGGTGTAGCCGAGGGTGATGCCCACCCGCTTGCCCTCCAGCGAGGTAAGCTTGAGATCCCGTTGCGGGTCGCTGGCAAGAGCGAAGATGGCGAGATCCTCCTCGAACATGGGGGTATCGTGCCAATGGTACTGGTAGCGGTTCTCTTCGGTGATGGTAGCGTTGAAGCACCCCGCAAGTTTGCCGCTTTTTGCATCGTGCATGCAGCGGGCGAAGGGGAGGGTGCGAAAGACAATCTCGATCCCTTCGGCGGCGAACACCGCCTTGACCAACTCAGGCGCCAGTCCGCGGGGCTGGCCATCCTCATTGTCCTTGCCGCGCTCGCAGTAGGGAGCCCAGTCATCTTCGGCGCCAATGACAAGCGGAGCCGCCCCGAGCGGGCTGGTGGCCAGCAGCACCAGACACACCAGCCATTTTTTAAACAACGAAACCATAGGTGCACCTCATCGACAGCAGCCTTACAAGCATAGCCATACTTCTGTGCTGACTTGTGGTGACGGGAGGATGACAAGGGTGCAAAAAAACGCCCCGGCAGGTGACGGGGCGAAAGAGAGCTCATCCATGGGCTGACAACAGTGTTTACAACAGGAGATCAATAACCGAAGCGGGTCGCCTCGAAGCGGTTGAGCAACCGGTGGACGAGGTAGCAGGCCAGCAGGGTGACCACGATGGCAAACAGGATGCTGCTCACCCGGTAGAGGGCGCTGAACACCAGATCGTTGCCCGGGGTGAGGTACTGGCCAAACAGGATGCCGAGGGTGGTGAGGGCGCCAAAGCCGACCCCGGAGCCGCCTGCCTCCTTGACGTGGGCATGGCTGAACAGCATGGCGCCGAGCCACAGCAGTGGAGCGACCAGCAGCAGTTGCCCTGACCAGTCATAGAGCAGCAGTTGGCCGAGCAGGCCGAAGGTGACCCCCAGCAAGGTACCCATCGCCCGTTTACGGGCATAACTCAGCGCACCGTTCCAGTGCATGGGGAACAGCACCAGCAGGGTTGTGGCCTGGGCAGACATGGAGTCGCGCAGGTCAAACACCTGAAATACCAGAAACGACAGGGTGGCCACAGTGGCACCCAGCAGGGCTTCATGGCGCATCCGGTGCGGTGCCTTGGGGGCCGAGGCGGGCTTGGGTCTGGCCTCCACATCCGGGATCAGCATGGTCATCAGGTAGGCGATCAGCACCGACAGCAGGCTCGCCCAGATATTGTTGAGGATCAGGTCGTTGAGGTCGGTCTGCGGATAGCTGGCAAAGTGCAGCATGATGCTGAGGCTCAGCACCCCGTTGGCCCCGAACAGAAACAGGCTGCCCCGCGACATGGCGGCGAAACGGTAGAGAAACAGCAGAAAGGCGATGGGAGTCATCAGTGCCGGATGGCTGCCAAACAGCCCCCCCAGCAGCCCGACCTCCACCCCACAGACCATCGCCGCCGCGATCAGCTGGCGTGCGGCATGGCCATTCATTACAGGCACCATCCCCAGCAGCAGCACCGGCGTGACCGTATAGAAGACCCCGTAATTCCAGCCAAACAGTTTGCAGAGCAGAAAGCCCGTGGTGCAGCCAAAAGCGATGCGCAGGCACTGGCGCAGCTCGTTGCCAGTGAGGGGCCGATACCAGAGGTGAGTGGCAGCACCACCGACGAGGTGGGCTGGGGCAGTATTGGCCGACGGGTGAGTGGCGTGGTTAGTAGACATAATGGAGCAGGCTGAGCAGGTGGATCTGGCCCCGTGCCAGCATGGCGGTCAGGGCATTGTCCGGCAGCAGTTGCACCGTGGCCCGCGCCCCGGCTGGCAGATGGTCGGGGAGCTGGTCCAGCTCGAGGTGCAGCCGCATCCGCTGGGCATCCCGCACCCAGCGATCCGACTCCACCGGTGCGGCCAGTCGACCATTGGCATCAAACTGACCGGCACTCACCCCGGCATCCAGACTGCTCACCCGGGCAGGATAGAGCTGACCCGGCTCGCCATCGAAGGCGACCAGTGCGCGGGTTTGCGCGCCGACATGGCGCAGGCTTTTCTCCCGAAAATCGGCAATGACGTCCACCTGTTCCGACACCAGCGCCAGCAGCGGGCTGCCCGCGCTGGCAATACTGCCCGGCTTGAGCTGCAGGTTGGTGATGGTGCCATCCTGATCCGCGTGGACCTGGCTGTAAGAGAGGGCCAGCTGCGCTTGCGCCAGCTGGTTGCGGGCCTGGCGCAGCAACAGATTGTCCTCACCGGTCACACCACGACTGGCCTTGAGCTGGGCCAGTTTGGCCTGACTGGCGCGCAGGTTGGCCTGAGCGCTGCGCAGGGCGCTGTCAGCCTCATCTTTTTGTTGCAGCGAAACCATATGACGTTGGTACAGCGCATCGATCCGCTCAGCCTCGCGCCACTTCTGGCTGGCCAGGGTCTCCTTGGCGTTGATCTCGGCAACGGCGGCTGTCAGCGCAGCATCCAGTTCACTGTTCTGCTGCTCTGCCTGTGCCAGCGCAAGGCGGGCTTGCTCCACTGCCAGTTCAAAAGGGGCCGGATCCAGCCTGAACAGCAGATCTCCTTTCTTGACCTGCTGGTTGTTGTGAACGGCGACCTCGATCACCTTGCCGCTCACCTGGGGGGCCAGCTTGGTGACCACCCGGGTCGCCATTGCCTGAGGGGTGAGGGGCATCAGCAGGTCGGCTATCAGAAAATAGGCAAACAGGGTGGTAAAGCCAGCCATGGACCATTTGATCCAGCGGGTAAATTGTTGATCCGGGGTCATCTTATTCTCTCTCTGTGCTGGCATCGGGAGGGCTTGTATCGCCTCCTGCCTGTCGGTCGTGGTGCTGTTCAATCTTGCTGAGGGCGTTGGCCGAGATCCGCTGCACCGTGGCTTCAAACAGCTGTAGGGTCTGCTCGTCGATGCCCCCCAGCAGCTCCCGGCGAATATTCATGATGCGGTCGGCGATCTGATCGAGCAGGGTCTGGCCGGCTGGGGTCACGCAGACTATGCGGGCCCGCTTGTCCTGACTGCAGCAGTGGCGCTCAATCAGTCCCTGCTCTTCCAGCTGGCCCAGGGTGCGCATCAGGGAGGGCAGTTCTATTTCGAGGGCTTCGGCCAGGGTCTTCTGGCTGACATGGCTCCCCATGCGGGAGAGCTTCCACAGCGCGGTCCAGCGGGGATGGGTGAGGCCAAGGGGGGCCAGCTCCAGATCGGCGGCAGTGCGCCATAGCCGGTGCATCCGCGCTATCTGCTCGGCGAGCGACAGCTCGCGCAACCTTTCCAGATCCGTCATCTTCTCATCCTCAATGTACTTAGCCTGCTAAGCATCATACTTGTTTAGCAGGCTAAGTAAATAGTGTGATAGTGATCATGTTTCTGGTCGGATCTTTTGTTGGTGCGAGCGGGTGTCGTTCGAGATCCTGACATTGTTTTTGGGGCTGTTCCACTCGAGGCACTCTTGCCGATTCGGATATTGCACCGTGAATGGAAGATATCCGGTGGTTATTTTCATGAAATTTTCAGCTTCAGCGAGCAGCTCTTTTTTTATCCGCTAATATTGATGGGGTTATAAAACAAGGGGGAAACGGGTTGTGGATGGATATGACAGTGGATGTGTGTATCTGGCAATTGAAAGGCTGTTGAGTGATGGAGAATATGGTGCAGAGTCACACCATGGCGTGAATCGGGAAGGCACTATCAGAAGTACCGATATCAGTCATGATTTTGACCCCGCCAATATTCCATTGCTGTTGGCAGAATAGACCTGACCGTGTGTGATCCTTGTGAGTTCAAGCCAGTGCTCTGGTATTCGCTGGCTTGACTCATCACTATTTCAATCTCCCCTTTTTGCATCTTTCTCCTCACCATTTTTCATCGTGCGTGCTTCCTGCACGCTGACTTAAACCCTGATGTGGCACGCCGTGGCACTCGCGTTATGGCGATGACATTGCCCGCTGATTATCACTCACAGGATCTGTGGCGATAAATGGTCGCAGAGCTTGTTATCTGGCTCTGTTATTTCCCCGAAGGGGGGGAGATCATCGCATCGTTATTACTGCTGATCACCCAAATATCCGCCATTGGGCTCGCTCGTTTGATCGCCCTATTTCCTGACTTGGTCGGGTATCGGATGTCTGGTGTTCTATTGTGCTGCGCTCGTTGGTGGCACCATGATGTTTAAGTTTTTAATGTTTTTATATGGCTTTGCGGTCTGGCTAACCGACAGGGGAGAGGGGGATCAATAAAGTAGTGGCCACAATCACACGCAGAGTACATAACAATGAAAAACCTCTCACCCCTACAAACCACACAAGAAAAGGCCGCCTTTATGGGCGGCCAACAAATTGCCGGTATGCCGCTCTTTATATTTCTCGGGTTGGCAACCTGTGTTCTCTTTTCCGGCTGGAACGGCTCGTTGCCGCTCGGCATGGTCGGTGCGCTGGCACTGATGTTTGTGCTGGGTACCCTGCTGACCGAGCTGGGTGAGCGGATCATGCCGATCCGTGAATATCTGGGGGGCGGCACCATCCTCGCCATCTTCGGCGGCGCCGCCCTGTTCGAATATCAGCTGCTGCCGGTGCAGGCAGGGCAGGTCATCACCAACTTCATGAAGGAGGGGGGCTTTCTCAACTTCTTTATCGCCAGTCTGGTGACTGGCTCCGTGTTTGGCATGAGCGGCGCTTTGCTGAAAAATGCCGCCATGCGCTATCTGCCGGTCATTCTTGGCGGCGTCGCACTGGCACTGCTGAGCGTTGGTCTGGTCGGCTCCCTGATGGGGTATGGCTTCAAGAATGCGGTGCTGCTGATCGGCCTGCCCATCATGGGCGGCGGTATGGGGGCTGGCGCGGTGCCTTTGGTGGAGATCCTCTCCGGCCCGATGCAGATGTCCAGTGCGGATCTCTTGTCACGCATGGTACCGGCGGTGGTGATCGCCAATACCCTGGCCATTCTGGTGGGCTCCCTGCTGGCGCGCCTTGGTCGCCGTTACCCCTCCCTGACTGGCAACGGCAAGCTGATGGTTAAAGATGGTAGCCAGAGCATTGCCGATGAGCAGGCCGAAGCGCCGACCCTGCAGAGTCTGGGCATGGGCCTTTTCATCAGCTCCAGCATGTTTGTGCTGGGCTCCCTGCTTGGCAACTTTATTCCCATGCATCCCTTTGCCCTGATGATTTTGGCGGTCGCCTTTATCAAGGTGAGCGGCCTGCTGCCGCGCCGTTATGAGCAGGCGGCGGCCGACTGGTATCAGTTTGTGGTGAGCAACCTGACCCCCTCCCTGCTGGTGGGGATCGGCGTCGCCTATACCAGTATTCCGGAGCTGATCAGTGCCTTCTCCGTCAGCTACTTCGTGCTGGTCATGGTCACCGTGATCGGTGGCGCCCTCGGTGCGGCGCTGGTCGGCAAGCTGATCGGCTTCTATCCCATCGAGGCGGCCATCACCGGCGGACTCTGCATGGCCAACATGGGGGGGACCGGCGATGTGGCGGTGCTCTCGGCGGCCCAGCGCATGAAGCTGATGCCCTTTGCCCAGATCTCCTCTCGCCTTGGCGGCGCCGTGATGCTGATCCTGGCCACCGCTCTGATCTCCCTGCTCGCCTGATACCGGATTGAGGAACAAACAAAATGAACGACATCATGATGGGCACCAGCCTGCCCTATGCCGAGCGCAAGCGTCAGGGCGTGCGGGGGCGTATGCCCCACAAGGAGGAGTCCCTCTCCCAGCAGCGGCGCCGGATCTACCGGTTGGTCAGCGCCATGCAGAGTCCGTTTGACCAGCATCTGCTGCTGCGCCAGCTGCAGGAGGACAACCCTGTGCTGTTCTACGATCTGGTGCGCCACCATCTGCCGGAGTTGCTGCCGATCATCTACACCCCGGTGGTGGGAGAGGCGTGCCAGCGTCACAGTGATCTCTATCTGCGCAGCCACGGCCTCTACCTCTCCTGGCATGACAGGGATGATCTCGATGACATCCTCGAGTCGGTGGAGCAGGAGGTGGACGTGATCGTCATCTCCGATGGTGAGCGGGTGCTGGGGCTCGGCGATCTCGGTATCGGCGGCATGGGGATCTGTATAGGCAAGCTGGCGCTCTACTCCGCCGCGGGTGGCATCAACCCGGCACGGACCCTGCCGCTCTGCGTCGATGTGGGCACCAACAATCCCGAGCTGCTGGAGGATGACTCCTACCTCGGCTGGCAATCCCCGCGCATTGACGGCGAGAGTTATTACCACTTCATGGACAAGGTGGTTGCCGCCATTCGCAAGCGCTGGCCGCAGGTGGTGCTGCAGTTTGAAGATTTTGCCGGCAAGCACGCCGCCAACCTGCTGAGCCGCTATCGGGACGAGCTCTGTATGTTCAACGACGATATTCAGGGAACGGCAGCTGTGGCCTCCGCCTGCGTGCTGGCCGGGTTGCAGCAGGCAGGTACTGCTCTGTGCGATGCGCCGGTGCTGATCGTCGGGGCAGGCTCTGCCGGTTGCGGCATTGCCGCCATGCTGGCCCAGCTGGCGGGGAGCCACGACGGCGTCTGGCTGTTTGATCAGGATGGGGTGGTCTGCGCCGATCGTCCCAACCTGACTCGCGCCCAACAGCCGTTTGCCCGCGCCGTTGAGGAGGGGAGTAGTTCGCTGCTGGAGACCATCCGTCAGGTGCGTCCGGCGGTCTTGATTGGCGTGAGCGGTCAGGGCGGCCTCTTTACTGGCGAGGTGCTGCAGGCGATGGGGGATGTGTGTGCGCAGCCGGTGATCCTGCCACTTTCCAACCCGACCCGCAGTGCCGAGGCCACCCCCGAGCAGGTGTGGGCTGCCACAGATGGCCGCGCCCTGCTGGCCACCGGTAGCCCCTTTGCGCCGGTGATGGTGGCTGGCGAGCGGCGGGTGGTCTCCCAGTGTAACAACGTCTATGTCTTCCCGGGGATCGGTCTCGGAGCCTGCGCCGTCAAGGCGCGCCGCATCAGCGATGGCATGTTGCTGGCCGCGGTGCGGGCAGTCGGCGCCTATCCGCTGGTGGCGGGTCGGCTGTTGCCCCCCATCGAGCAGGTGGGAGAGGTGGCCCGCGCCGTCGCCAGAGCGGTGGCACTCTGTGCCCGCGAGGAAGGATTGGCCGATTTTTTCGGCGATCCGGCTCCTTTGATTGACCAGACCTGGTGGCATCCGCACTATTGGGCTGCGTCCTGACGTTTTAAGGTATGTGCATGAAACTTCGCCACCAGTTGGTCACCCTCTCTCTTGGGCTCTCCCTGCTGCTGATCCTCATTCTGGGCAGCCTGCTGGCCCTATTTATCCGTCATCTGCTGGAGAGCAACTTGCAGGATAAGGGAAGCGATCTGGCACGGGTCATGGCGGCGGATACCCGGGTGGTCGAGGCTCTGCGTCAGGGCAGTGATCCTACCCTGCGCGACTACGTGGAGGCGGTCTGCAACCGCACCGACGCCACCTATATGGTGGTGACCGATGAGCATGGTCGCCGCCTCAGCCACCCCAACCCCGAGCTGGTGGGACAGAAGTTTCGCGGCGAGGATATCTGGCCCGCGCTGCAGGAGCGGCGCAGCTACTGCTCCAAGGATCGGGGCACCATGGGGCCGGCGATCCGCTGCTTCTCCCCGGTGGTGGGCAGTGACGGGCGCGTCATGGGGGCCGTGGTGGTGGGCTACCTGATGCAGCAGGTGGAGGGCATCTATATGGAGCGGGTGGCCCTGCTCATCTGCGCCATTGTGGCGGTGCTGGGGTGCGGCCTGCTGTTGGCACTCTGGGTGCAATACCTGCTGCGCAAGACCCTGCTCGATCTGGAGCCGGAGGCGATCGTGCGCCGCTTCACCCTGCAGGATCTGGTGCTGGAGCACATCACCGAAGGGGTGATCGCCCTCGATGGCCGCGGCAATATCAACATGATCAACAGCACCGCCAGCTATCAGCTGCGGCTGCCGGTCACCGGGCGCCATGCCCTGCAGGGGCAGTCGCTGGCGGAGCTGGTGCCGCCCCTTGCCCCCTGTCTGGAGCAGGAGGGGGGCGAGGTGAGCTTTACCATTCAGGGGGAGTCCTTTGTCGGTCGCTGGCAGGCGGTGCAGGGCAAGGCGCCGGGGCGGCTGCTGATCTTCAGCCGTCCGGAGGTGGCTGCCAGTCTGGGGGTGCAGGTGACCCATCTGCGCCAGTATGCCGAGATGCTGCGGATGCAGAGCCACGAGTTTGCCAACAAGCTGAGCAGCCTCTCCGGCCTGTTGCAGCTGGGCCATGTGGATCAGGCGGTGGAGCTGATCCAGCAGGAGAACGAAGCGTGCCAGACCATGCTGCAGGAGCTGCTGCGGCTGATCGACAACAAGCCGGTGGCGGGGCTTATTCTCGGCAAGTTCAGCCGGGCCCGCGAGCTCGGGGTGACCCTGGAGCTCGATCCCGATTCGGCGCTGACGGAGTATCCGGCCTCGGTCTCGGCCGATCTCATCACCCTCATTGGCAACCTGCTGGATAACGGCCTGCAGGCGGCTTGGCGCAACCGCCAGCAGCGGCCGCCCCGGGTGCTGCTGTCTCTGTGCGATGTGGGGCGGCGACTGGTGATCGAGGTGGAGGATAGCGGCGAGGGGGTCGACGAGGAGCTGGCCGATCACCTGTTCGATTACGGGGTGAGTCGCCAGAGCGGCGATCACGGGGTGGGTCTGTTCCTGGTCAAGGAGACCGTGGGTCGGCACGAGGGTGTGATAGAATGGCGGCGAACCGCCGAGCAGACCACCCTGTTTGGTATCTACTTGAATAAAAACCAATTAATGTGAGCCATGGACCCAATAATCACGCTTGTTATTGAAGATGACGATCGGATCGGTGCCATCTTGTCAGAACTGGTGGCGGCGACCCCCGGTTTCTCCCTGCTGGGGCGGGCCGGCACCCTGGCCCAGGCCGATGCCATGATGGCCGGTGTGGTGCCCCAACTGCTGCTGGTGGATGTCTCCCTGCCCGATGGCTCCGGCCTTGAGTGGGTGAGCCATCTGCGCAGCCACAACCGCGAAGCCTACGTCATCATGGTGACCGCCTCGCGGGATGTGGAGACCATCCAGCAGGCCCTCAATCTGGGGGTTCATGACTACGTCATCAAACCATTGCGGCTATTTCGCATTCAGCAGAGTCTGGACGAGATCCTGCAACTGCACAGTCGCCTCTGCGAGCGGGGTCGGCTGGAGCAGGAAGATCTCGACAAGCTGCTGGGCAAGGGGGGGCGCTCCCAAATTAAGGAGATGCGCGTCACCCCCAAGGGGATCGACAGCATCACCCTGCGTCAGGTGCTGGATCTGCTGGCGGGCGAGCCGGAGAACGTCTTCTCCACCGACACGGTGGCGCTGCGGCTATCCCTCAGCCGCACCACGGCGCGCCGCTATCTGGAGTATCTGGAGTCGGAAGATCGGGTGGATGTGGATCTCAACTATGGTCAGCGGGGGCGACCGGAGCGGCGCTACCGCTGGCGCCGGGCGGGGTGAAGTCGGTTCACCGTCGCTAGAGCACTATAGAAATGAACAAGGGAGCCAGCGGCTCCCTTGTTGTTTTTTGCATGTTGCCCGTCAGGCCGCATTGCGTTCCGGCAGTGGGACACGCTTTTTCAGCTGGGAGATCATCACGCCCCCAAGAATCAGGCCGCCACCCAGCAGGTGATAGCCGTGGATCGGCTCCCCCAGGCCGACGACGGCGATCAGCGCCGTACAGAGCGGCATCAGGTTCATAAAGACCGAGGTGCGCTCGGCGCCCATGCAGGCGAGGCCGCGCATCCAGCAGTAAGCCGCCAGCAGGGAGGAGGCAAGCCCGGCGAAGAGCACCAGTCCCCACCCTTCGGCTGGCACCGCCATCGAGTCGGCACTGAGAGCGAGCGGCACCAGCAGCAGTACCGCCAGCAGGATCTGCATGTAGAGGTTGAGCCAGGGGCCAAACGGCAGGTGCCAGCGGCGGATCAAGAGGCCGTAAAGGGCGTAGCTGGCGGACCCCAGCAGCATCATGCCATCCCCCGGGTTGATGCCGTTATGGAGCAGGGCAAGCGGTTCGCCCTTGCCAAGCAGCCAGAGCACCCCGAACAGGGAGATACTCATGCCGAGCAGTGCCTGTTTGCCGGGACGCTGGCCGAAGAAGAGCGCCCCTTGCAGCAGGGTGAGCAGTGGAATGAGGGAGCCGATCACCCCCATATTGGTGGCCGAAGTGCTGTGAGCAGCGTAGTAGGCCAGACACTGATAGAGCACCATACCGAGCGCCGCCAGCACCAGCAGCTTGCCGAGCCAGGGGCGAACCTCGCGACGGCGGCGCCACAGCTGCGGCAGGCAGAAGGGGGTCAGTGCCAGGGCGGCAATCACCCAGCGATAGAAGGAGATAGCCGCGGGGTCGAGCACACTGGCGGCCGCCTTGGACACCACGGTATTGGTAGCCCAGATCAGCACCGCCATCAGCGGAAAGAGAAGAGGGGAAAAGATTCGCATCAGAGGCTCCTTATTAACAGGGGGCCAAGTCTACCCTTGTCTTTATATTATCAAGTAGCGTAAAACAGACAGATGACCCAGCAGAAAAGACAACTCTTTCTGATGCACCTTATTCCGGCCCACACGGGCTGCGTCTGCCCGCAACTGATGGCTGCTTTTGACCTGTGCCGGAGACCGAGCCAACAGGGCGTTGCATCACGCCTGCTCCTCTCTCTCGCTGACAAGGGGCGCTGATGGTCACTCACCACTTTCAGCCGGTAGATGTCGTTCTGCCCGCTCCCAATCCGCTCTATTTCAGTTACCAGCAGATGCTGGCCGACAGCGCGACCGTGCTGCACTCCCACCCCTGGGGCCAGCTCAACATGATCAGCCTGGGGATCATGGAGATAGAGCTGGGGGATCAGCGACTGGTGGCCCCTGCCGACTATCTTATCTGGGTGCCGGCGGATCTCGACCACACCTCCTACAACGAGCAGACCCTCGACTACACCTCCATCTACGTCAGTCACGAGCTGGCGGCCAAGCTGCCGCCAGAGCCCAGATTGCTGCTGCTCACCCCGCTGATCCGCGCCCTGCTGAGCGATTTTTGCGAACGGCGGGTGAGCCATATGGCGGATGAGTGGGATCAGCGTCAGGCCGAGTTACTGGTGGAGCGACTGGCGCGCACCCGCTGTCAGGAGAGCTACCTGCCGATGAGTCAGGACAAGCTGCTGGCTCCCATGCTGGCGGCGTTACACAGCGATCCTGCCGATCCCCGAACTCTGGCCCAGTGGGCCGGACAACTGCATACCACAGAGCGCACCCTGGCGCGGCGCTGCCTGCGGGAGCTGGGGATGAGTTTCGGTCAGTGGCGGGCGCGGTTGCGGCTGCTCAAGGCGCTGGCCTGGCTCAAGGGGGACATGCCGATTCAGGAGCTCAGCTGGCGGCTCGGTTACGGCTCCACCTCGGCCTTTATCGCCATGTTCAACCGGGAGCTGGGCTGCTCCCCTCAGCGTTATCGCCAGCAATCGGCAGAACGGGGGCTCTAATGGGAAAAAACGGGAGCGATGCAGTGTGAATGCCATGATAAGTAGCCTGTTTCTTGTCGTTACAGGGATTATCATAGAGCCCTGTTATCATGGGCCATCTGGCAGCAACGATCGGTTGTCTGCCCGAGTGAATGGCTGTGCCTTCATATTCAGGGGTTAGGGTAAGCATGATCGCGTCCGGTTCCCGTTTGGCCGAGTCACTATTCTGGTATCTGCTGGCGCTCACCGGTTGTGCCATCCTGCTGTTCGAGTTCGGGCCAGAGCGAGTTCTCGATATCAAGGAGTGGCCGCTCTCCATCACAGTGCAGCAGCCACGGGATGCTGGGCCGGGGGCGGTGCGCTATCAACCCTCGGCGGATGATCATCCCGGAGTGGTCTGTACGTTAACCGCCAATCCGGCCAGCTACCCAAGTTGCGGCCTTATCCTCACCCTGACCCCCCGTGACAAGGGGATTAATCTGACCCGTTTTGGCACACTTCATATCCGTTTGAGCGTAACCGGGGCTGGCGAGCAGGATTGGCGCTTGTATCTGCGCAACTACAATCCGGTCTATGACCGGGTTGATGAGCCTGAGCAATCCAAGTTCAACGAGATCATTTTTCGGCCGGCGGATTACGGCCGGGATCACGAGGTGCCACTGGATGTGTTTACCCCGGCGACCTGGTGGATCACCCGTTACAATGTGCCGTTGCAGCAGCAGGGGGCCAATCTGGATCGGGTTTATGCCATCGAGGTTATGGCTGGTTCAGATATGCCGCCCGGTAAGCATGGCGTGGTGATCGAAGCGCTGCAGTTTCACGGTAGCTGGCTCGATGCCACCCTCTTCTATCGGCTGATCCTGTTTGTCTGGTTTCTTTACGGTTGTACCGTTTTTCTGATCAACCACCTTTTGATGAAGCAGCGCTTGCAGCATGCCCATCAGGCCAAACTGGAGGCCGAGGCGCTCAACCGGACCTTGAGTGAAGAGAATCGCCGCTCCCGCGAGGAGGCCTGTTATGATGCCCTGACCGGCGCCCTCAACCGGCTCGGCGGTGAGCGACTGCTGCTCGAGATAGGTGAGCAGCCCTGCACTCTTGTCTATATCGATGTGGATCACTTCAAACAGATCAACGATAGCCATGGCCATCCGGTGGGAGACGAGGTGCTCAAACTGCTGGTCAGCGAGATCCTGCGCCACTGCGATCCCCTCTGCCATCTGGTGCGCTGGGGGGGAGAGGAGTTTGTGTTGGTCTGCCTTGATTACGATGAGTTGCGGGCGTGTATCCTGGCCGAGCGGCTGCGTACCCTGCTGGAGGCATCTGCCCATTGGCCGCTGGCCTTGCGGGTGACCGCTTCGTTCGGGGTGGCCGAGCGGGGGGGAGAGCCATGGGAATGCGTACTCAAACGTGCCGACGAGGCGCTCTATCAGGCCAAGACGCAGGGACGCAACCGGGTAGTGGCGCATTGAGGGCGGTAGCATGACATGTTAAAGACGAGAGCAAGATGACCAGACAATCTATTGGTGTCCTGACCCTGCTGGTGGCCGACTATGACGAGGCTATCGCCTTTTTCACCGAGGGGCTGGGGTTTGCGCTGCTGGAAGATACCCGGCTCGACGAACCGGGTAAACCGGGCAAACGCTGGGTGCGGGTTGCTCCCGCTGGCAGCTCGGGTTCCTCGTTGCTGCTGGCGCGGGCTGCGACCCCGGAGCAGCTGGCCGCCATTGGCAAACAGGGTGGCGGACGGGTATTTCTGTTCCTCGAGACCGATGACTTCTGGCGGGATTACCGGCGGATGCAGCAGTATGGTGTCCATTTTTGTGAACAGCCTCGACAGGAGTCCTACGGCACCGTGGTAGTGTTCGAGGATATCAGTGGCAACCGCTGGGACCTGCTGCAACGCGCTGCTGCCAACTGAATCTGAAAACGTTTATCATCCCGCCTGTCATAAAGTCATAAAAGTGTCACAGAAAATTCTAATAATTGGCGCACCCATCTTCACAGAGGAGAGAGAAGGGAATGGCTAAGCGAATTCTGGTGGTCGAGGACGAAGCACCGATCCGCGAAATGCTCTGTTTCGTGCTGGAGCAGAAGGGGTATGAGACGATTGAAGCGGAAGATTTCGCCGACGGACTGGCGAAGGTGCGTGAACCCTACCCGGAACTGATCGTGCTGGACTGGATGATGCCGGGCGGCAGTGGCATCCAGTTTATCAAACAGCTCAAGCAGGATGAGGTGACCCGCCAGATCCCGGTGGTGATGCTCACCGCCCGCGGTGAGGAGGAGGACAAGGTGCGTGGTCTGGAGGCCGGTGCCGACGACTATATCACCAAGCCGTTCTCGCCCAAGGAGCTCACCGCTCGCCTCCATGCGGTGATGCGTAGAGTCTCCCCTACCTCGGTAGACGAGGTGATCGAGGTGCAGGGGCTCAAGCTGGACCCCGTCTCCCACCGGGTCAGTGCCGAGGAGAAGGCGCTCGACATGGGGCCGACCGAATTCAAGCTGCTGCATTTCTTCATGACTCACCCCGAGCGGGTCTATAGCCGTGAGCAGTTGCTCAACAATGTCTGGGGTACCAATGTGTACGTCGAGGACAGAACCGTGGATGTGCATATTCGGCGCCTGCGCAAGGCGATTGAAGAGACAGGGCACGACAGATTGATCCAGACGGTGCGTGGAGCCGGATACCGCTTCTCAACCCGTCTCTAGAGGCAGTTATGTTGCAACCTTACGCCTGGCGGCGACAGTTGTGGCGAATGGCGTTTTTCTACGCCCCCTTCGCATTGGTTGGCTGGTTGATTGATCATCTTGCCCTCTGCCTGTTGGTGGCGGCAGTGTTGCATCTGGGCTGGCATTACCGTTTTCAGAAGCGGCTGTCTGATTGGCTGTGGCACGACCGCAGCCTGGTACCACCTAACGGCAGTGGCAGCTGGGAGCACATTTTCAACGGGATCTACAAATTGCAACAGCGTCACCGGGCTCGGCGGCGCGAGCTGGCGGGGCTGATCCGCCGCTTTCGGGAGGGGGCCGAGGCGCTGCCCGATGCGGCCGTGGTGTTTCGCGAAGATGGCAGCATCCTATGGTGCAACCGGCTGGCAGAGCAACTGCTCGGTTTCCGCTGGCCGGAAGATGCAGGTCAGCACATTGGCAACCTGATCCGCCATCCTGCCTTTGCCGCCTATCTGGGGAAGGGGAGCTATGATGAACCACTGGAGATGACTTCTCCGATCAACGAAGAGAAGTTTCTCGAGTTTCGCATTATGCCCTACGCCTCCGATCAGGCGATGCTGGTGGTACGCGATGTCACCCGCCTGCGCAGTCTGGAGAAGACCCGCAAGCACTTTGTCTCCAATGTCTCCCACGAGCTGCGCACTCCGCTCACCGTGCTCAAGGGCTATCTGGAGATGACTGAAGATCCGCCCCCGCCTGCCATGTGGGCCAAGGCGCACCGGGTGATGATGGAGCAGACCATCCGGATGGACAATCTGGTCAACCAGCTGCTCACCCTGTCGCGCATCGAGGCGGCACCGACCGTGGATCTCTCCCATCTGGTGGACATGCCTGCCATGCTCGGACTGCTGGAGCAGGAGGCGCGGGCGCTCTCGGGCGAACGGGCCCACCAGATCGAATTCATGGTGCAGCCAGACCTGTTTGTGCGCGGGGATAAGGAGCAGCTGCGCAGCGCCGTCTCCAATCTGGTCTACAACGCCATCCACTACACACCGGCAGGGCGCAAGATCAGCGTGGAGTGGCGCAAGCAGGGGGCAATGGCGCTGTTTGCCGTGAGGGATGAGGGGGAGGGGATTGCCCCCGAGCATCTGGCGCGGCTGACCGAACGGTTCTATCGGGTCGACAAGGCCCGCTCCCGCCACACCGGTGGCTCCGGACTCGGCCTTGCCATCGTCAAGCATGCCCTCAGTCATCATGACTGTCAGCTCGAGATTGAAAGTCGTGTCGGCCTTGGCAGTCGCTTCAGCTTCATGATACCGGCTCGTATGGTGGTGTTAAAATAGCCTTTTATGACAATGGGTTAGTAAATTCGAGAGGGCCACAATGCGGGCCCTCTCTGCATTTGTGCAACTTTGTTGTCATGTCATTAAAGTGTCACATTTAATCCATAAATTTGTCACTGCCAGGTCAGATACTGGCGCCGTCTTAAGAACGGACCTTCTGTAACTTTGGAGAGATTGGATGAAACTCAACAAACTGGCTGGTGTAATAGGATTTACCGCAGCAACCCTGTTTTCTGCCAGCACCCTGGCCTATGGTGTCGACAAGGATCTGCCGGATTACACTCCGACCAGCGGTATCTCAGGCAACCTGTCCTCTGTCGGCTCTGATACTCTGGCCAACATGATGACCCTGTGGGCAGAAGAATTTAAGCGTGTCTACCCCAACGTAAATGTCCAGATCCAGGCGGCCGGCTCTTCTACCGCACCGACCGCCCTGACCGAAGGGGTTGCCCAGTTTGGTCCCATGAGCCGCGCCATGAAGGCCGGTGAAATCGAAGCGTTCGAGAAGCGTTATGGCTACAAGCCGACCGCTATCCGCGTTGCCGTCGATGCCCTGGCGGTATTCGTCAACAAGGACAACCCCATCAAGGGGCTGACCATGCAGCAGGTTGATGCCGTTTTCTCCAGCACACTCAAGTGCGGCGAAGCCAAGGCGGCTACCAAGTGGTCTGATCTGGGTCTGGATGGCAGCTGGTCCGGCAAGGATCTGCAACTGTTCGGTCGCAACTCGGTATCCGGCACCTACGGTTACTTCAAGGAGCACGCGCTCTGTAATGGTGACTTCAAGAGCGGTGTGAACGAGCAGCCGGGTTCCGCCTCCGTGGTGCAGTCTGTTTCCGCTTCCCTCAACAGTATCGGTTACTCCGGTATTGGTTACGTTACCTCCGGCGTTCGTGCCATTCCGCTCTCCAAGGATGGCAAGACCTTTGTCGATGCGACTGCCGATAATGCCATCACCGGCAAATATCCGCTGTCACGCTTCCTGTACGTTTACGTGAACAAGCATCCGAACAAGCCGCTCTCTCCGATGGAGCAGGAGTTCGTCAAGATGATGCTCTCCAAGGCGGGCCAGAACATCGTTGCCAAAGATGGCTACGTACCGGTACCGGCCAAGGTGGTGCAGGCGGATCTGAAAAAGCTGGGCATCATGTAACCGCTTGCTGCCAGCATCTACTGATAAAACGAGCCCCAATCGGGCTCGTTTTGTTTTTGGTGACTGTCAGTTCTGTTAATAGCGCTGGATGGATGTTTTTCCGCCAGCCGGGGGCAGGTTCCCTTGCGTAGCAGGGCTGCATTTCCGAGAATAGGGCAACGTTATGGCAAAGGATCCCTTCATGATTGCGTCCCTCTCCAAGTTTGGCCTGGTAGCCCTCTGTAGTTCCCTGCTGGTCGCCTGCGCCCAGTCGCCGACTGGCCGCAGCCAGATGCTGCTCTACTCCCCCCAGCAGATGAACCAGCTTGGTGCCGACTCCTTCGAGCATATGAAAAAGCAGGAGAAGGTGAGCAAGGATGCCAAACTCAACGCCTATGTCTCCTGTGTCGCCAAGGCGGTGACCGCCCAGGTGCCGGCCAGCTATGGCATCACCAATTGGGAAGTGGTGGTGTTTGACTCCAAGCAGGTCAACGCCTTCGCCCTGCCCGGCGGCAAGATCGGGGTCTACAGCGGCCTGCTCAAGGTGGCCAAGAATCAGGATCAGCTGGCGACCGTCATCGGTCACGAGTTGACTCACGTGCTGGCCCAGCACTCCAACGAGCGACTCTCACGCAGCCAGTTGGCGGGGATCGGTCTGGCGGCTGCGGACATTGCCATGGGCACCAGCGAGTATCGCGGCGCCACCATGGCCGCCCTTGGCCTCGGGGTCGAGGTCGGAGTGATGCTGCCCTACGGCCGCACTCAGGAGAGCGAAGCGGATCGGCTGGGGCTTGAGCTGATGGCGCGTGCCGGGTTCAATCCGGCCGAGGCGATCCCCCTGTGGCAAAACATGAGTGCCGCCGCCGGTGGCAACACGCCGCCGCAACTGCTCTCTACCCACCCGAGCAACGAGAACCGGATCGCCGAGTTGCAGGCGCAACAGGCGCAAGTGTTGCCACTCTATGAGCAGGCCCGCGCCAACGGTCTGGTGCCCCAATGCAAGGCATAAGCCTGCGTATGGCGCGCAGCGACGATGCTGCTGCCATGACGGTGATGCAGCGAGCCAGCTGGCTCGCTGCCTATGGCCAGGTGCTCGGTGCCGACCTGCTGGAGCAACTGGATGTTACCGCTCATCTGCAGATCTGGCAGAGCCGTCTGGCCGAGCCGGGCCCAAGGCCCATGCTGCTTTGTCTCGACGAGGTGGTGATTGGCCTGCTCTACTGGCAACCACTGCAGGAAGCGGGGCAGAGCAGCGCCCTGATCCGCGCTTTTTACCTCCATCCCGACCACTGGCGACAAGGCTATGGCAAACGGCTGTGGCAGGCGGTGGCGATGCAGATGCGCCGCGCCGGTTGCCATAGCGTCAAATTGTGGCTGCTCGATGGCAACCACATCGGCGAGGGGTTCTACCTGCGCCGCGGCTTCGTCTTTGATGGCGCAGAGCGCACCCTGATAAGCCTCGGGCAGCCCTGCCTGCAGCGACAAATGAGTCGTTTGCTCTGATCACTCTCCCGTTTTTCGTCCCCGGTCACTTTATTTTTTTTGCGAATTAATACAATGTCCCCCTTGGAACAGAGTTGGATAAACACGGGCTGACAAGGGAGTGCTGGCATGTATTACGGCTTTGATATCGGTGGCACCAAGATCGCCTTCGCGGTCTATGACGGTGCATTGAACCTCTGCCACGAGGAGCGCATGAGCACCCCGGGCAACGATTACGAGGGGCTGCAGCAGCTGATCCGCTCCCGGGTCGAGCAGGCGGATGCCCGCTTCGGCGCTCGGGGCTCGGTCGGCATCGGTTTCCCCGGTGTCATCAACAGCCAGGATCACAGCATAGTGGCGGCCAATCTACCCTCCATCAATGGTCGCCATCTGGGTGCCGATCTGGCCGAGCTGCTGGAGCGGCCGGTCAAGGTGGATAACGACGCCAACTGCTTCCTCTGGTCCGAAGTGCATCAAGGGGCAGCCGACGGCGCAGGCAGTGCGCTTGGCGTCACCATTGGCACCGGCATCGGCGGCGCCGTCTATCTGGCGGGCAAGCTTATTCAGGGGCGCAACTGGCTGGCTGGCGAGATTGGTCACTACCCCCTGCCCGCGACCATGCTGATGAAGTACCCCGAGTTGCCCCGTCCCCGTTGCGGCTGCGGCCGTCTGGTCTGTTTTGAAACCTATGCCTCCGGCACCGGTCTGGAGCGTCTCTATCATCATTTCCATGGCCAGCGCGCCACGGGTCACCAGATTGTGGGACGCTTCGAGGCCCATGAACCCCATGCGGTCGAGACGGTCGACTGCTGGCTGGAGATCATGGCCGCCGGGCTTACCACCGCCATTTCGGTGATTGATCCCGAGGTGGTGGTGTTGGGGGGCGGCCTGAGCGGCCTGCCCGCCCTCTATGAACAGCTGCCGCTGCGTCTGCCCGGTCACTTGCTGCCCGGGGTCGCCCTGCCCGAGATCCGCCAGGCCCGCTTCGGCGGTGCCGGTGGTGTGCGCGGCGCAGCCTTGCTCAATCTATGAGATCAGATGTGGGGTCTGATCTCCCCGAAAAAGGAGTCCTCATGACCCGTCTTGAAATCTGTATCGACAACCTGGAATCCCTGTTTACTGCCCAGCAATCCGGGGCGGATCGCATCGAGCTCTGCTCTGCGCTGGGTCTCGGTGGTCTGACCCCCTCCTACGGTTTTATGCAGCAGGCGGCCCGCCATGCCACCGTGCCGGTTTATGCCATGATCCGCCCGCGCGCCGGGGATTTTTGCTTTAACGACGGCGAGTTCGAGATGATGCTGCAAGATATCGCGGCGGCAAGCGCTGCGGGGCTGCAAGGGGTGGTGGTCGGTCTGCTGGATGAGGAGGGGCGGGTGCCTGCCGCCAAGCTCAAACAGCTGGTGGATGCAGCAGGATCGTTGGGGGTCACCTTCCATCGCGCCATCGACCTCTCCTCCGACTGGCGTCTGGATCTGGAGACCATAGTCGCGGCCGGCTGCGAGCGTATTCTGAGCTCGGGCCACGCCGCAACCGCGCTGGCTGGGCTCGAGACCCTGCAGGAGATGCAGCAGGCGCTGGCGGGACGTGCCAGCCTGATGCCGGGGGCCGGGGTCAATGCCGACAACGTGCGTACCATCATCGAGTTCACCGGGGTGAGCGAAGTGCATATGTCCGGCATGGGCTGGCGCGGTGGCATGGTGCCGCACGGAGTGAATATGGGCACTTCGGATGATGGTCGGGTCAATATCACCGATGGCGCCAAGGTGGCTGCGGTCAGAGCCTTGCTGGATCGCGGTTAAGCAGATCGCCGCCGTTGGGCGGCGTTCATCCGCATCTTGTGTGAAGTTCCTCCCACTGACGGGGAAATCAGGGGCACCCCCGGCAGCACCCCGGCTAAAAGTCTGATATCATCCCGCCTCTTTACTACATGGATCTGGAGCAACATCTCAATGTCCCAATACGACTCTATCGAACAGAAGGCCAGCTATGGCATCGGCCGTAACATGGGTGATCAGCTGGCGCAGCAAGCCTTCGCCGGTCTGGATATCCCGGCCCTGCAACAAGGTCTGGCAGATGCCCTGAATGGTCTGGAGTTCGCGGTCAGCCGTGACGATATCAATGATGCCTTCCAGGTGATCACTGCGCGTATGCAAGAAGAGCAGGAAGCCGCCGCCAAGGCCGCCGCTGCTGACGGCGAAGCCTTCCTGGCTGACAACGCCAAGCGCGCTGAAGTGAAGGTGACCGACTCCGGTCTGCAGTACGAAGTGCTGGTAGAAGGCAACGGTGCCGTTCCGGTAGCCGGTCAGTCCGTGCGTGTGCACTACCACGGTACCTTCACCCACGGTGGCGTATTCGACAGCTCCGTCGCTCGCGGCCAGCCGGCTGAATTCCCGGTGACCGGCGTGATCGCTGGCTGGGTTGAAGCGCTGCAGCTGATGCCGGTTGGTTCCAAGTGGAAGCTCTACATCCCCCACGATCTGGCCTACGGTGCCCGTGGCGCGGGCTCCATCCCGCCTTACTCTGCACTGGTATTTGAAGTCGAGCTGCTGGACATCCTGTGATCCTGCTGGCTTGATGCAAACGGCGACCCTCGGGTCGCCGTTTGTTTTTGGGCTATGTGATAGACAGCATTTGTCTCGACCAGCGGGCTGGAGAGCAGAAAAGGGCGGCACTTTTGCGCTTTTTACTGGTTTTTTCAGAAACGGGAACAGGCATACTGCGACTCATTAGAGAGGATAAGGAGAACCCGATGAGCAAGAAGATGAAGAAAGTAGCGGGGCTTGCTCTGTTGCTGCTGAGCATTCCGGCCAGTGCTGATGCCATGCGCTGCAAGAACGCCCTGATCACCGAGGGAGACACCACCGCCGAGATGCTGCTCAAGTGCGGTGAGCCGATGTTGCGTGAAGAGCTCAACCGCAACGAGGAGAACCAGTTTGGCAACATGGTGCAGGTCAAATATGGTGAACGCTGGACCTACAACTTCGGCAAGAACGAGTTCATGCGCTTTGTGACGGTGCGCAACGGCATCATTACCGATATCGAAAACGGCCCGCGCGGCCAGTAGCCGGCGGGCAAAGCATGGATGCACAACAGACAGTAGGGCAAGACCCTTTGACTCACATGTCCGGCAAGGGGTCGCGGTGACCAAGTTGTCTGACCGCCAGATTGATCTGGCGAGCCAGTCTTAGCCGCTGGCGGCAGGTCAGGCCATGGAGGCTGATCCTGCCCGCGTTGAATTCAAATGTCCCCAGCGACTCGATGGCAAAATAGCCTCGATGAAAGCTCTTGATGTAGCGAGCGATCTGCCGTGGGGATAACTGCTTGAATACCTTCATCACACGGTTCCCTGATTGCCTGGACAGGGCACACTATGGTGTCGGTCGATGACACTGATATGACGGTTTATAAAGATTTGCATGAATCCTTATTTTGCCAGTGAGCTCGGCAAATTGACGGCGTCATCGAAAAAGTTGTGCCATGACAAACCACCGCACCGATATACTGCGGGCTTGAATGGAACAAATAAAAGGGCCTGTGCGTGGAATGGGTTGATGTGGTGGACGAGGATAACCGGGTGATTGGCGTGGCCGAGCGAGCCAAGGTGCGGCGGGAGAATCTCTGCCATCGCGCCAGCTATATTCTGGTGCTCGACGACGCGGATCGGATCCTGGTGCAGCGACGCACCCTCAGCAAGGATTTCTGCCCCGGCATGCTGGATGCCTGCGCCGGTGGCGTGGTCACCACCGGTGAGGAGATGGAGCGCTCCGCCCGGCGCGAGCTGGCCGAAGAGCTGGGGATTATGGATGTTCCTCTGCAGGGCTTTGGCAGCTTTTATGCAGAAGGGGAGGGCTACCGGGTCTGGGGTGGCCTCTTCAGTTGCCGTTATCAGGGGCCGCTGCAGTTGCAGGCCGAAGAGGTGAGCGCGGTGCACTGGATGAGCTTGGCCGAGATCGCGGAGCGCGCCAGCGAATTTACCCCCGACTCCCTGCTCGCCATCGCCACCTGGCAGGCAAGGCGCTGACCAACTTCATATATTCTCTTCTCCAGAGACAAGACGGGCAGCCTGATGGCTGCCCGTCTGCCTTTGTGCATTGACTTGGTCTGCTACGCCAGCTTGAGGCGTCGGTTGGTGCGCCCGCAAGCGCTCGGCTTGGCGAGCCAGTGACCTTGCCAGTCGGTGGCTAGCCGCAGCAATGGATATTCCAGATCGAGTCGGGTCACCACCAGCTGGCCGGTCTCGTCGCCACTCACAGGATTGCCGCTGGCGGGATCGATGATTTCGACGATGCAGCTCTCGTTGACGATAAAGCCCTGACCGGGCTGACTCTCGTAGGCCACCACCCCCACATCCTGCCACACCAGACAGTTGAGGGCCGCAATGCCATGAATGGCGCGCAGCGGCGCGGTTTCGGGATGGGTGGCTTCACACAGCAGGGCGCGGCGCAGTGAGTCGGTCGGGATGTCGGCCGCTTCGGCCGCTTCCAGCAGATCGAGCAGGGTCATCAGCGGACCGACGTAGCCGGTGGGTTGATAGCGCAGCAGCGCCTCCAGTTGGCGCTGGGTATCGTGGGGCCCGCAAGGTACCACGGGGGCTCCCAGCTGTCGGGCACCGTTATCGAAGATAAAGGCGGTGGGGCCGGCATGATAGTCGTGGCCATTGAGTATTACCTCACCCGGCTTGAAGCCGGCGGCAAACAGTGCTCGAGCGGCCCCCCACCAGTCTGCTCCCGCATACTCGGGGATGGCCAGCTGGCCCGGACAGGAGAAGACCCGCAACGCCTGACTGGCGGGGCGGCCCGTGAGACCGGCGAACGGAGGGTGAGCCTGCTGGGCGGCAAACAGCTCTTTGCTGTCGAGCAGTGGCAGGGTGGCCAGCTCTGCCAGATCCTCGAGGCGGCACTGGCGATAGACGCTGGAGTAACCGGCGCAATATTGACTGACATGGGTAAGCTGATGATTGAGCTGTTCCAGCTGCTGTTGTTCGCGCAAGGCGGGGGGGCGAATTTCCAGTCCATCGTAATAGTGCTGCATGAGGCCTCCTTGGTCGGCTGATCCTGCTCAAGGTTAGTTCAAATGATCCCGGCAAAGGGAGGCCTGTGTCACAGCTCGACGGTGGGGTAGACTGGGGCCTTCTCCCTCTACTTAAGGATGAGCACAATGATTGCGATGGGTCAGACTCTGCCTTCGGGCGAATTTACCTTTATCACCGCCGAGGGCAAGCAACTGCGGGATAGCCAGACGCTGTTCGCCGGTAAAAAAGTAGTGCTGTTTGCCGTGCCCGGTGCTTTTACTCCCACCTGCTCCAATGCCCATCTGCCCGGCTATGTGGTGCTGGCCGATCAGTTTATGGCCAAAGGGGTGGATGCCATCTGCTGTCTGTCGGTCAACGATGCTTTCGTGATGCGGGCCTGGCAGACTGCCCAGAACGCCGAGGCGATCACCATGCTGGCGGATGGTGACGGCAGCTGGACCCGTGCGCTGGGTCTTGCCAAGGATACCGGCGCCTTTGGCGGCATCCGTGCCCAGCGCTTTGCGTTGATCGCCAACGATGGCGTGGTCGAGCAGCTGTTTGTGGAGGCGCCTGGCAAGTTTGAGGTCTCCGATGCCGCGAGTCTGCTGGCTGTGCTGTGAAATGTTAATCACAGTTTGATTTTCCCTTGAAATGGGAGGCTGGCTCGTTACACTGGCGCCACTTTTGAATTGGGTCAGGAGCTTGTCCTGACTCTGTTGCTTACTGGCGATGGGATGGAGATGTTATGACCCTGGCTGTTGTTGCCCTGATTGCCGGACTGGCACTGCTGGTCTGGAGTGCTGACAAGTTTGTGGATGGCGCTGCCGCCACCGCCCGTTATGCGGGGATGCCGCCGCTGCTGATCGGCATGGTGATCATCGGTTTTGGTACCTCGGCCCCCGAAATGGTGGTTTCGGCACTGGCCGCCTCGCAGGGCAATCCCGGGTTGGCGCTCGGTAACGCCTATGGATCCAACATCACCAATATCGCGCTGATCCTGGGTCTGACGGCACTGATCAGCCCTATCGCGGTGGCCTCTCAGGTAGTGCGCAAGGAGATCCCGATCCTGCTCGGTATTACCCTGCTCTCCGGCGCCCTGCTGATTGATGGTCATCTGGGCCGGATGGATGCGGTCATTCTGGGGGCCGTCTTCGTTGCCCTGATGGGTTGGTCCATCTGGGCTGGCATGAATGGCAAGGGAGATGCGCTGGATACCGAGACCGCCGAGGATATCGAGAGCGAGGGGATGTCCCTCAAGAGCGCCATCTTCTGGCTGGTGGTCGGGCTGGTGCTGCTGATCGGCGCTTCCCGCCTGTTGGTCTGGGGAGCGGTGACCATCGCTCAGGCACTCGGTATCAGTGATCTGGTGATTGGTCTCACCATAGTCGCGGTAGGCACCTCCCTGCCGGAGCTGGCCTCGTCCCTCATCGCCATTCGCAAGAACGAGCATGATCTGGCTCTTGGCAACGTGCTCGGCTCCAACCTGTTCAACACCCTGGCGGTGGTGGGGATCGCGGCGGGTATTCATCCGTTGGATGTGGCGCCGGAAGTGCTCACCCGTGACTGGAGCATCATGATGGGGCTGACCTTGCTGCTGCTGGTGATGTGTCTGGGCCACAAGGGACAGGGCCGTATCAGCCGGTTGGAGGGGGGCGTGCTGCTGACCTGCTTCGTCGCCTATACCGGCTGGCTGCTGACCAGTCAGTTTATCTGATAGAGGTTGGTGAAATGAGAGAGGGGGAAGCTCAAGCTTCCCCCTCTTGTTTTTGCCCAGTGAACCTGTTGGCGAGCGAATTGTGTGCTCAGGCTACTGCCACCAGCTTCTGCCCCTTCTGGCTGCTGTCCAGAATCAGGATGCTGGCCTTGGGGAAAAAGTTGAAGGTGGAGGCGGAGGCCCAGGTGTAGGCACCCATTACCTTGCCTACCACCAACTCGCCGATAGCCAAATCCGGCAGCATGATGCCGTCGCGGATCACATCCACGCTGTCGCAGGTGGGGCCTGAAAGCACCGAATTGTGCTGCTCGCCACTGGCATAAGGTGTGCTCACCGGATAGGTGACGTGGTCATAGAGCTGGCCGTTGTAGCTGCCGTAGAGACCGTCATCCAGGTAGTACCAGATCTTGTCGCCGCGGTGCGCCTTGCCCATCACGCTTGATACCGAAGTCATGGCCGGCGCGCTGATAAAGCGGCCCGGTTCGGCAATCTTCTGCACGGTAGCGGGCAACTTGGCCAGCGCTTCGCGGATCGGCGCGCAGAAACCGTCGATATCGAACTCGCCCCCTTCATAATCCACCGGGAAACCGCCGCCGATATCCAGCACCCAGGGCTTGAGCCCGAGCGCCCAGGCTTGCTCCATGATCTCGCGGCAGGCGTCGATGGCCTGCACATGGCGACGGGCATGAGGCACTTGCGAGCCGACGTGGAACGACAGCCCCATCACCTTGATCCCCTTGGCGTGGGCCAGTTGCAGCAGCGGCAGCGCCTGCTCCGGAGTGCAGCCGAACTTCTTGGAGAGATCGACCTTGGTCTCGGGGTTCGGGAAGCTGACCCGCAGCAGCAGTTTCACTTCGTCCTTGTAGGGAATGAACTTCTCCAGCTCCAGCGGGTTGTCGTAGACAAACACAGTGCAGCCGAACTCCAGCGCATAACGGATATCGCTGTCGCGCTTGATGGGATGGGTATGAATGCAACGTCCCGGGCGAACCCCCTGACTGCGCACCAGATCCACTTCGCCATTGGTGGCCAGATCGAAACAGGCCCCCTCTTCCTTCAAGACAGAGACCACCGCCTCATGGGGCAGGGGTTTGAGTGCATAGTGCAATCGTACATCGGGCAGGGCGGCGGCCAGGGCCCGATACTGTTTGCGGACGGCTGCCTTGTCGAGCAGCAGCAGGGGGGAGCCGAATTGTTCAACCAGCTGACGGTAATCTTGTGCGACCACATCTTTTGCAACCAGGGTCTCGTTCATTCTCTTTTGGTCATCCTTAGGGGGCGTGATATGCCCAAGCCATATGCGATTGAACCGGCGACGGCCGGGTCAGGCGAGCGGTCCGGTGGGACCAACCGAACACAGTGCATAAATTGATAACAAAGTGCTTGGTTATGCAGCGGATTATCGGCTTATTGATTCTGTGTGCAAGCATTTTGATTGGATATGTCGGCAAGATTTTCTTGGCGAAACGAGAGGGATCACTGTTCTCTATCCGCCATTTTTCCCGTTTGGGCCACATTTGATCCGTGAAAGCCTAACTTGTTGATAGTTAACTAATATTTAACATTCTTGCTGCGATTCTGGTGGTCACTAAAAAAATATAAATGGGGGCGGCCAAGTGCGAGACAGCTCACATTTTTTGGATTAACATGCCGACTTCCTAATCCAAACTAGTTCGGATGAAGGTAGCAGGAGAGCGATGGGCAACCATCCACCGAAGAAGTGAATCTTTCAGGTACCGGGCAACCGGTGTGGACTGCTACTGGACGATACTCTGGAGAGACCCGTTAAATCGGGCGCCGAAGGAGCAAGGCACCATGACTACCCGCAAGGGCAGGCTGGCGCCGGAAACTCTCAGGCAAAAGGACAGAGGGGATGGGATGGTTGTACCTGGGCTTGGCCCGCATCCGATCGCCTCTGGCCGATCGCGACACCTATGGGAAGATCATCCTTCTCCTCCTTAATTTCTGTTTCTTAAGGAGGATGCATGTCATCAATTCAATCGGCGTTAACCGCCATCGATAGTTTTATCTGGGGGCCGCCCCTGCTGATCCTGCTGGTCGGGACCGGTATCTATCTCACCCTGCGTCTGGGTCTGCTTCAGGTCGTGCGCTTGCCGCTCGCTCTGCGGCTGGTCTTTGGCCGCGATCAGGGGCAGGGCAAGCAGGGGGATGTCTCCAGCTTCGGCGCCCTCTGTACCGCCCTCTCTGCCACCATTGGCACCGGTAACATCGTCGGGGTGGCTACCGCCATCAAGCTCGGCGGCCCCGGTGCCCTGTTCTGGATGTGGATGGCGGCACTGTTCGGCATGGCTACCAAGTATGCCGAGTGCCTGCTGGCGGTCAAATACCGCGAGCAGGATGCCAACGGCCAGATGGCTGGCGGCCCCATGTACTATCTGGAGAAGGGGCTCGGTTCCAAACCGCTCGCCAAGCTGTTTGCCCTGTTCGGTATCGGCGTGGCCTTCTTCGGCATCGGTACCTTCCCGCAGGTCAATGCCATCTCCGATGCCATGAGCCTCTCCTTCTCGGTGCCCCGTGAAGCGACCGCCGTGGTGCTGACCCTGATCGTGGCGCTGGTGACCCTGGGAGGGATCAAATCCATCTCCAGCGTGTCGAGCAAGGTGGTGCCCTTCATGGCCATCTTCTACATCGTCGCCTGTCTGGGTGTGCTGGTGAACAACGCCAGCGCCTTGCCCGATGCCGTCATGCTGGTTATCGAGAGTGCCTTCACCGGCCATGCGGCGACCGGCGGCTTCGTCGGTGCCAGCATAATGCTGGCCATTCAGTCCGGGGTGGCGCGCGGGGTCTTTTCCAACGAATCGGGACTGGGCTCTGCGCCCATCGCGGCGGCGGCGGCCAAGACCGATTCGTGCGTGGAGCAGGGGCTGGTCTCCATGACAGGTACCTTCATCGACACCATCATCATCTGCACCATGACCGGCCTGACCCTGGTGGTGACCGGCGTGTGGAGCGGCGATGCAAGCGGCGCGGCCATGACCAGTCTGGCCTTTGCCCAGGGGCTCGATGCTCATGTCGGCCAGTATCTGGTGAGCATTGGGCTGCTGTTCTTCGCCTTTACCACCATCCTTGGCTGGAACTACTACGGCGAGCGCTGCACCGAGTACCTGTTCGGGGTGAAGGCGATCAAGCCCTATCGTCTGGTCTATCTGGCGCTGGTGGCGAGCGGTGCTTTCCTCCATCTGGACATGATTTGGCTGCTGGCCGATATCGTTAACGGCCTGATGGCGGTGCCCAACCTCATCGGCCTGATTGGCCTGCGCCATGTGGTGATCGCCGAGACCCGCGCCTACTTTAGCCGGGATCTGGATAGCGAAGCCGAGCCGGAGCCGCAGACGGCCTGAGCGCCTCGGCCCGTTTCACGTTCCCATTGAAAAGAACAAGCCACGACTCCGGTCGTGGCTTTTTTGTGCGTTGTGTCTAAGGATGGGGACTATCCCTCTCCCTTCGGGATAAGGTCAGGATGAGGGAGATAGCCCCTCGCTCAGCAGGCTATCCAGACGTGCTCGCACTTTCTCTACCAGTGCCTGATCGCTACCGTGCCAATCGATGCAGCTTGCTAGCGTGGTGGAGGTTCCCGCCATAAAACGCAGCTCGCCGCCCGCCAGCTCGTAGAAGCGGCTCGCCATCCTGGTTCCCTCATCCACATCACCCGCCACCAGCAGCATGGCTTGCGCCAGCACGGCGCCCTGGTGATCCTGCCCCGGCGCCAGCCAGCGCTGGGCGGTACCGGTGATCTTGCGTCCCCCGATCACCAGATTGTACTGACCATCGCAAAAGGATCCGGGCACAAAGTCATAGCTTCCCTCAAGGCCGTACTCCGCCAACAGGGTCAGCAGCGGCGCCCCCAGCAGCCGGTAGTAGTGGGCGAGATCTGTGGTGGTGCGGGGCAGCAGCAGGGATAGGTTGAGGATCCCCGCCCCGTGGGGCACGGCGGTGCCACCGCTGTCGCGTACATGTACCGGCCAGCCTTCATCTGCAAGTTGCTGGCAGGCGGCTTCGTAACGGGGGAGGCGGGTATCTTTGCGGGTGACAATCAGGCATTGGGGCGCCTGCCAGAGGTGAGCGCGGGGCTGGCCGTCATGGGCACAGTCGCGCAACCAGCACTGCTCTTGCGCCAGTATCTGTGCGGGTGAAGCGGTATCGTGGAGGGGGGAGAGCAGGCGATAGGGCATGGCGGCATCCTCAAAAAAGGCTGCCCAGCACACTACCCGTGGCGACTGGCAAGGTAAAGCCCCGCAGTGCGGGGCTGTTTGCTATCGGTAGACGGTGTCTCAGGAGTGACGCGCTTCGCGCTTGGGCAGCAGCAGGTTGAGCACGATGGCGGTAATGCCACCGGTGGCGACGCCGTAGGAGAGCACGCTCTTGGCCAGCTCCGGCAGGTGTTGCAGCACTTCCGGCACCTGCGCGACTCCCAGCCCCATGGCCAGCGACACTGCCAGGATCATCAGGGCGCGGCGATCCAGCTCCTCGCGGGCAATGATGCGCACGCCAGCGGCGGCGATGGTGCCGAACATCACGATAGTGGCGCCCCCCAGCACGGGCTCGGGGATCTGCTGCACCAGACTGGCGACCGCCGGGAACAGGCCGAGCAGCGCCAGCATGGTGGCGATAAAGAGCCCGACGTGACGGCTGGCGACACCGGTCAGCTGAATGACGCCGTTATTCTGGGCGAAGGTGGACATGGGGAAGGTGGAGAACACCGCCGCCAGCATGGAGTTGGCACCATCGGCCAGCACGCCGCCTTTGATCCGCTCCATATAGACAGGCCCTTCCAGTGGCTCGCCGGAGATATCCGAGGTGGCGGTCATGTCGCCGATGGCCTCGAGCGCCGTCACCACGAAGATGATGGCGAGCGGCACGAACAGCTGCCAGTCAAAGCCGAGACCGTAGTGGAGCGGAATGGGCACCATCACCAGCGGGCCGTCGAAGGTGGGGGCGCTCACTTTGCCCAACAGCAGGGCCACGGCATAGCCCGCCAGCATGGCGATCATGATGGCGGAGAGGCGCAACCAGGGGTTGCGACTGCGTTGCAGCAACACGATAAGGCCGAGCACCAGCAGGGAGAGGAAGAGGTTGGTGTGACTGGCGAAGCTGCCATCAGAGAGGGCTGCATAGCCGCCGCCCATGCTGATCAGGCCTACCTTGATCAGGGTCAGGCCGATCAGCAGCACCACTATGCCGGTGACCAGCGGGGTGATGATCCGTTTCACCAGATGGAGGAAGCGGCTCATCACCACGATAGTGAGTGCGGCAACCATCATGGTGCCAAACAATGTGCCCAACAGATCCTCGGTGGGCATGGCGGCCTGTTTGAGGGCGAGACCGGAGGCGATGATGGGGCCGAGGAAGTTGAAGCTGGTGCCCTGTACCGAGAGCAGGCCGGAACCGATGGGGCCGAAGCGGCGGGTTTGAATGAAGGAGGCGATGCCGGACATGACCAGCGACATGGAGACGATATAACGGGTGTCGGCGGCAGGGAGGCCGAGGGCATTGGCAATAATCAGGGGCGGGGTAATGATGGCGACAAACATGGCGAGCATATGCTGCAGGGCGGCGAACAGCGTCTGGGGCAGAGGCGGGACATCCTCTATGCCATAGACCAGTTCGCTATGGGCTCGCCTGGGTGGATGTGCCTCTCGATTGGCGCGTGTGATAGCAGCCTGTTCCATAAGTACCTCGAATTGTGTGGGGAGGGGGAGAAAATTGGGCGCTATTGTAGTGATTGAAATGAGGCTGACCAGCGCTAATTATGCAAAAAAAGTTTATTTTTTGATGGGTTGAAACGTTTGCGCGCTGAGATTATCATCGGTCGGTTTGTGTGATCGACCTCTCCTTTTTATTCTCACCGCTAATGACATTTTTACCACTTTGTAGGTGTAGAATGAGCCACTCGACCTTGAAGTGGAGGCGATGGATGCTCAAGTTGTCAGAGTTCTGGAGTGCCAGGGCTCACTCCGAAGACTTTACCCGTACTCGCATGGGGTTTATGACGGTGCGTCTGCGCCTGCTCACCTGCCTGCTGATGATTGGTTTGCCCGCCTGGGCCGTGGTGGATTGGCTGACTTTGCCCGCCGTTCATTTCGAGCAGCTGTTTCAGGCCAGGATCTTCTGCACCCTGGCGCTCTCGCCACTTATTCCGCTCTCGTACCTCATCCACTTCAAGCGGGAACGGATGAAGCTGGCCCTTGGCTACCTGATGGCCGTGATGATGCTCTTCTCCCTCTTCTGCCTGAACAGCTTTGGCGCCGGACAGGAGTTGCAGGCGGGTTATGCGGCCTTTCCCTATCTGCTGATCACCCTGTTTGCCATCTTCCCCATCCCCCTCTCCCTCGGCTTGCAACTGGCTGGTGTGGTACTGGTGACCATGCTGCTGGGCCACTGGCTGCTGGTGGGCCAGAGCATCTGGAGTCAGGCCACCCTGAATCAGGTGTGGGTGCTCGGCATGTTTACCATGGCCAGCTGCTGGGTGCAGTGTGGCCAACTCAACATGCTGCTGCGGCTATATCGGGAATCGACCACCGATGAGCTGACCGGCATGATGAACCGCCGCCTGCTGATGAAGCAGCTGGAGCAGGCCAGAGTCCGGCTGCAGCTCAAGAAGAAGCCCTTTGCGGTGATGCTGCTGGATCTCGATCGCTTCAAGCGGATCAACGATATCTACGGCCATCTGGCGGGGGATGCGGTGCTCAAGGAGGTGGCGACCACCCTGGGGGAGCAGCTGGAGCCTGATATGGTGCTGGGGCGTTATGGCGGCGAAGAGTTTGCCATCCTGATGCACAACTGCGCAGATCCGGCGCTGACGAGCAAAATGGCCGAGCGGCTGCGCATTGCCGTCGAGGCGCGGCTGGTGAAGAGCCCCACCTCGGACGAATTGCTGGAAGTGACGGTGAGTATCGGGATTGCCATGGCTCGTTCCGATGACACCATCGATATTCTGATCAACCGTGCCGACGAGTGTCTCTATCAGGCCAAGATGGCGGGACGCAACTGCGTGGTGGTCGAGGGGCAGAACCGCGCAAAAACAGATGCCGCCTGAGGGCGGCATCTGTTGGCAATGAGCTGGCGAGATCAGGCCAGCTTGTACTTGCCGGAGAGCTGCTGAGCCAGCAGCTTGAACATGTTGAAGACCGCCATGGTTTTGCCGGTCGGGGTGCCATCTTCGGCCAGGAAATACTCCCCCTTGAACACCAGAATATCCCCCTTCTGCTCCACCGAATCGGCGTGCATACCGTGGATGAAGTCTTCATGCTCTTTGATGATCTTGTTGGCCATCTCAAGCAGGGCCGTCTCGGTGATCAGCTCTTTCTGTGGTTGCATGCTCGTCTCCTTAAACGACTACTGGACAGGGAAACCGTGGATCCCTGTCTCTGATTGAAGAGGCGCCCAGCATACTGCAAACAGGGTTTTTCTGTCATTGATATGACCCCGATTTGTGGCTGTTTATCCGATCACCAGATTCTTCAACCAGCAGCGTTGGCGAATACGGCGCTGCACCAGCAACACCTTGCTGAGCTCCTCCAGCAAGACCACCGCCACCACCCAGGAGAGGGGCCAGCCGAGCAGCGTGACCGCCACCCAGGCGAGCGGGATGCCGATGCACCACATGCCGACGATGTCGATAAAGATGCTGTAGTTCACATCACCGCCAGAGCGCAGCACTCCGATGATCCCCACCATGTTGAACACCTTGAGCAGCATCCCGAGGCACATGATGCCGAGCACCTGACCCGCTTCCGTCATCAGCTCGGGGGGCAGGTTGCCGACCCACTGCAGCAGGTTGGCTTGCAGCAGCCAGACGATGATCCCCACCAGTAGCGCGCCAATCGGTGCCAGCAGCAGGAACAGCTGGGAGTGCTGCCAGGCAATCTCGTACTCCTCGGCCCCGAGCCGGTGGCCGAGCAGGGTGGAGCAGGCCACCGCCAGTCCGAAGAAGAGGGAGATAAGGATGCTCTCCAGGGTGCCGAGGGTGGTCATGATGGCCAGCGAATCGGTGCCAAGATGGGCATAGAGAAAGCCGTAAATCAGCATGCCGAAGGCCCAGAGGCCGTCATGGAACAGCAGCGGCAGGGCGATCAGGGTAAAGCGCACCACCTCCTTGCGTTTGAAGGCGGCCAGCCAGTCTGGTGCACGCGGGATCAGGCGCGCCTCATAACGCTTTACGTAGAGCAGCAGCAGGGCTGTCTGCAGCAGCCGTGAAATGGTGGTGCCCCAGGCCGAACCGGCCACCCCCATCGCCTCGAAGCCGAAGTGACCGAAGATGAGGGCGTAGTTGAGGATGACGTTGGCGATGATGGCGATAATGCCGATGCGGGTCGGCGCGGCGGCATTGCCGACCGAGCGCAGGGCTGACTCCAGCGGCACCACGATGGCGGTACAGAGGATGGTGGCGCCGGTGATCATCAAGAATTGATCCGCCAGCTCGCGCAGTGCCGGATCCTGACTGGCAAAACCCAGCACGCTGCCCGGTGATAACACATAGATGAAGGCAAAGGGCAGGGTGACCAGCAGGGCGCCCACTATGGCCAGCGCCAGGGAGCGGCGCACCCCGGCCATCTCACCGCGCCCGAAGTATTGTGCTGCCAATACCGAGACCCCGCCCGCGAGGCCTGCTATCACCAGCAGATTGAAAAAGAAGACCCGGTTACCCAAGCCGACCGCCGCCACAGCCGTGGTGCCAAGCTGGCTCACCATCATGATATCGATGAGGCCGAGCAGGGAGAACATCATGGATTGCAGCGAGACAGGCAGAGCCAGCCGCCACAATCGAGTCATGAACTCGCGATCGGTGGTTTGTTTTAAAATCGCTTGCCAATAATTCATAGTTGTTAACCGGGTATGAGAAAAGCAAGGTTTGTCAGCGGTATGATAGGGACTAGCGAGGCTCTTCTCACTGTGAGTAGCTCTCGATTTTCTTGTGTAAAACTATCCTGTTGAGGTGTTATGCCATTTGCCAGCGAGTGTCTGGAGATAGCGCCAGCCTGTGAAGAGCAGATGCTGGGACGTGAAGGGCTGCCCCTGCTCGGCGAGGCAGGGATCTTCCTGACCGGCCTATCCCGGGTGCGGGATCACTACCTCATTCGCCGCAATCGCCCCGAGTTTCACATTCTGATGGTGAGTCACGATGGGGGGGGCGCGCTGCTCACCGACGAGGGGGAGCAAGCCATTCCGGCCGGATCGCTGATTTTCCTGCCCGCCGCCGTGCCCGGTGGTCTCAAGCTGATTGGCGAAAGCTGGCAGATCAGCTGGATTTTGCTCGATGACGTGCCGCGCTGGCAGCATCTGCACTGCCTTGGCCACCGTATCTGGCAAGGGGATGGCGGCGATCAGCTCTACCATCTGCTCAGCCTGATGCAGGGGGAAGGGGTTCGATCTTCGCTGCAACCCCAACTGCTTAGCCTGTTGCTGGCGCTGCTGGAGCGTACCCTGCAAGGGGAGGTGCGCGGTACCCCTGAACTCAGATTGCAGGCGCTGTTTCGCCGGGTGGAGGCGCGCCTGGACGAGCCCTGGAGTGTCGCCCTGTTGGCCCGACAGATGGCCTGCTCCGTCCCCCATCTGCACCGGCTTTGTCAGCAAGTGTTCGGTATGGGGCCGATGGCGAGGGTGACCGAGCTCAGAATGAACAAGGCACGCCAGCTGCTGCTCTATACCAACTGGCCACTTGGCGAGCTGGCGGCCCGGGTCGGTTACAGCGATGGGGCCAACTTTGCCAACTGCTTTCGCCGTCTGACTGGTCAGACCCCCGGCGCCTTTCGTCGACTGGGTCGCAAACCTTTTGCAACGGATGTGCAAACTCTTTGAAATTAATGACACAAGCCCCTAGGATCGGCGGGTCCCTGCGTCTAGCTAACCGTTTAGGTACCAAGATCCATGTTTGAAGATAATAACCAGAAACGTCCTCTCTACATTCCCTACGCCGGTCCCGCCCTGTTGGAGACCCCTTTGCTCAACAAGGGCAGCGCCTTCACCAGCGAAGAGCGCAGCAACTTCAACCTCGAAGGTCTGTTGCCCCAGAATATCGAGACCATCGAAGAGCAGGCCGAGCGTGCCTATCGCCAGTTCATGGCGTTTGGCAACGACATGGACAAGCACATCTATCTGCGCAACATCCAGGATACCAACGAGACGCTGTTCTACCGTCTGCTGCACAACCACTTGACCGAGATGCTGCCCATCATCTACACCCCGACGGTGGGCAAGGCGTGCGAGGAGTTCTCCAACATCTATCGCCGCGCCCGTGGCCTGTTTATCTCCTATCCGGACAAGGACAGGATCGATGACATGCTGCAAAACGCCACCAAGCAGAACGTCAAGGTGATCGTAGTGACCGATGGCGAGCGGATCCTGGGTCTGGGTGATCAGGGGATCGGCGGCATGGGCATTCCCATCGGCAAGCTCTCCCTCTACACCGCCTGTGGTGGCATCTCGCCCGCCTACTGCCTGCCGGTGGTGCTGGATGTCGGCACCAACAACCAGCAACTGCTCAATGACCCCTTCTATATGGGGTGGCGCAATCCGCGTATCTCGGGGGATGAGTACGCCGAGTTTGTCGATGCCTTCATTCAGGCGGTCAAACGCCGCTGGCCCGACATCCTGCTGCAGTTCGAGGACTTCGCCCAGAACAACGCCATGCCGCTGCTTAACCGCTACAAGAACGAGCTCTGCTGCTTCAACGACGATATTCAGGGCACTGCAGCGGTGACCTTGGGCAGCCTGATCGCCGCCTGCAAGGCCTCCGGCGCCAAGCTCTCCGAGAAGCGGGTTGCCTTCCTCGGGGCGGGCAGCGCCGGTTGCGGCATTGCCGAGCAGATCGTGGCGCAGATGAAGGCCGAAGGGCTGACCGATGCCCAGGCCCGCAGCCGGGTCTTTATGGTGGACCGCTTTGGTCTTATCACCGACAAGATCCCCAACCAGCTCGACTTCCAGCGCCGTCTCTCCCAACCGGTGGAGCGGATCAAAGACTGGCCGGTGGGGGACAACATCTCCCTGCTGGAGGTGATGGAGCACGGTCGCCCGGACATCCTGATCGGGGTATCCGGTCAGCCGGGGCTGTTCACCGAAGAGGTGGTCAAGACCATGCACAAGCACTGTGCCCGTCCCATCATCTTCCCGCTCTCCAACCCCACCTCCCGGGTCGAGGCGACACCTGCGGATTTGATCCGCTGGACCGACGGTCAGGCGCTGGTGGCCACCGGCAGTCCGTTTGCACCGGTGGAGCACAAGGGCAAGCGCTACGTCATCGCCCAGTGTAACAACTCCTTCATCTTCCCGGGGATCGGCCTTGGCGTCATCGCCTCCGGCGCCACCCGGGTGACTGACGCCATGTTGATGTCGGCCAGCCGCGCGCTGGCGGAGTGCTCGCCGCTGGTGAAAGGGGAGGAGGGCTCCCTGCTGCCGGACCTGGCGGATATCCATCAGGTCTCCCGTTACATCGCCAAGATGGTGGCCAAGACCGCCATGCTGCAGGGCAAGGCGGTGCAGACCCCGGACGAGGTGATCGATCAGGCCATCGAAGCCAACTTCTGGCATCCGGAGTATCGCCGCTACCGCCGCACCTCCTTCTGATTGGGGAGAAGGGAATGCCACGGCAAAGCAAAAGGGATGCGAAAGCATCCCTTTTTACTGCACGTCTGACATGGTTATCGCCTCAAAATCAACTACTCGCTGGCGCCCTGTACGCCGGTGACGCGCACCTCGACCCGGCGATCCGGCCCAAGGCAGTCTATGAGGGCGGCTCTGGCCTTGATGTCGTCACACTGGTTGCCGGTGACCGGATTGCTCTCGCCATTGCCCTGAATGCTTACCTTGTCGGCAGGCAATCCCTTGCTGATCAGAAAGTCGGCAACGGTTTGGGCCCGAGCTTCTGACAACCTCTGATTGTTGGCATCCGAGCCGATACGGTCGGTATATCCCATCACCACCGCACTGCCATCCTTGGGTTGTACATCGACGATCCGCTGGTAGAGATCGTCCAGCGCGCTCATCCCCTCCGGTTTTAGGTCCGCTTTGCCAAAGGCGAACAACACATCGGAACTGAGGTTGAAGGTCTGATCTACCACCTCCGGTTCGGCCGGTGGCGGGGGGACCACGACCGGTGCGGGCGTGGGAGCCGGCTCTGTCGGCTGGCTGCGATTGGGATGGATCACTACTTCCAGGGTTGCTGTGCTGATGTCGCTGACCCAGCGCTGGGTGCCGCTGTTTGCCTTGTCATTGTCAGGATCATCGCCGACCCTGACCAGATAACGATACCTGGCTTGGAGATCGACCCAGTCATGGAGCCGGGCCGTCACTCCCAGACCTGCCAACGGTGCCAGGTTGTCGTCCCCGCCATTGATCGATTCAACGTGATAGATATAGCCACCACCCTCGGCAAACACCGAGAACATCTCGCTGAGCGGCAAACGACCAATCACAGACAGGGTAGCTCCCTTGCTGTTGAACTCATGACCGCTGATATCCCAGTCACCTGTGGAGAGGTAACCAATTTCGGCGCCCAGGTTCTCCGTGAAGTTGTAGCCGCCAAACAGGGAGAGCGCAGTCGCATCCTTGCTGACATCCTGGCTGAAATCATTCAGATCGTGGGCTATCGCCCAGCCACCGCCTATCCCGGCATACCAGTCATGGACCGGTACCGCTTGTGCGCCTGTGCTCGCCAATGCCAGTGCAATCCACACAGGTTTTAATCTTATGTTCATCGCGTATCCTCGTCGATGTGTGGTTTATTGGGGCTGCTTGTTGGTCAAACCCCACACTTATGTATAGGTGACAGGTTGTATTTAACCACTCAAGAGGTGTGGATTGCGGCCATAAGTGAACCTATGTCACTGAAACCATGCGGGAAGAGGGAAGATAGCCTGAGGTGGGCGGCATGGAAGACAATAAAAAGGAGGCCATACGGCCTCCTGCTTATCCAAGTGATCAGGATTATTGTGTGACTTGTTGCACACCGGTGACGCGCACTTCAACGCGGCGATCCGGCGCCAGGCAGGAGATCAGCTGAGCCTTGCCCTTGACGCTGTTGCACTGGGTGCCTGTGACCGGATTGGCTTCACCGCGGCCTTCGATGGCAACTTTGCCAGCCGGCAGGCCCTTGCCAACCAGGAAGTCGGCTACGGTACGGGCGCGTGCTTCGGAGAGTTTCTGGTTGTAGGCGTCAGTGCCGATACGGTCGGTGTAACCGACGACCACGGCACTGCCATCTTTTGGCTGTACGTCGACGATCTGCTGATACAGGGTGTTGAGCGCTGCGACACCTTCTGGCTTGAGGGTGGATTTGCCAAAGGCAAACAGCACGTCAGAGCTCAGGGCGAAGTTCTTGTCAACCACCACAGGCTCTGGGGTTGGCTCGGGTGCTGGTGCCGGAGCGGGGGCCACGTAAGTGGTGCGGTTCGGGTGCATCACCAGCTCCAGGGTTGCGACGCTCATGTCGCTCTCCCAGGTCTTCTGCTCGTCACCCAGACTCCACATGTAGCGGTAGCGGGCTTGCACATCGATAAGGTCGGAGAGCTTGGCAGTCAGGCCCAGACCCGCCAGCGGCGCAGTGCCGTTGTCGCTGTTGCCATTGCCGTTGACGTGGTTGAAGTAGGCACCACCTTCGGCAAACACCGAGAAGATGTCACCCAGTGGCAGGCGGGCGATACCGGAGAGGGTTGCACCCTGGGTTTTGAAATCGGCACCGTCAACGCCCGCTTTACCTGCGTAGAGGTATCCCAGTTCTGCCGAGTAGTAGTCGTTGAAGTTGTAGCCGCCGAACAGATTGAGCGCGGTGGCATCCTTGTCAGTGTCTGTCCCGAAGTCATCCAGGTTGTGAGCATAAGCCCAACCGGCACCGACACCGGTATACCAGTTATCGGCGGCCTGAGCCGTGGTTCCTGCGGCGGCGAGCGCCAGTGCAATCAGGGTAGGAGCCATTTTGAGTTTCATCGGTTTATCCTCGTTGTGTTAGCCCATGTCGGGCAATGCACTTGTTTTTATTGCTGCGAAAAAACCGCCAGCAAAGTGGATAGCGAAGGCTTATGGACACTCATGAGGCAGTGGCGTCATGGACAACAGACCGGACAAGAAGCGCTTTTTAGTGCTTATCCAATACCTTACAGGCGCAACTACTTTATGCTTTCGGGGCGGGGCAGGCAAGGGTAGGGAGGCGGGAGTGAGGGATGATGCAAGCGAGAATGAGGCAAACAAAAAGGGATGCCGCAGCATCCCTTTCTTTTGCATTATTTGAACGAGGTCAGATTATTGCTGAACTTCTTGTACGCCAGATACGCGAACTTCTACGCGACGATCCGGAGCCAGGCAGGAGATCAGCTGAGCTTTAGCGGTTACGCCGTTGCACTTGGTGCCGGTAACCGGGTTGGCTTCGCCACGACCTTCGATGGCAACCTTGCTGGCAGCCATACCTTTGCTCACCAGGAAGTTGGCAACGGTACGGGCACGGGCTTCAGACAGCTTCTGGTTGTACGCGTCGGAACCGATACGGTCGGTGTAACCAACAACAACAGCGTTGCCATCTTTCGGCTGGAACTCAACGATCTGCTGGTACAGCGCATTCAGGGCTGCAACGCCTTCCGGCTTCAGAGTCTCTTTGCCAAAGGCAAACAGCACGTCTGAGTTCAGTGCGAAGTTCTTCTCTACAACTTGCGGAGCAGGAGCCGGTGCTTCTTCAACAACCGGGGCAGCTACCGGAGCTACGTAGGAAGTGCGGAACGGGTGGTATACCGCTTCCAGAGTAGCGATGCTCTGGTTGGCCTTGTAACGCTCACCGTTGGCGTGCAGGTCAGCCACGTCCCACATGTAGCGGTAACGAGCTTGCAGATCCAGCGCGTCATTTACCTTGTAGGTCACACCGGCGCCAGCCAGCGGGGAAACTTTAGTGTCGCTGGTACCCAGACCATCGGTGTGACCCCAGTAGGCGCCGCCTTCAGCGAACAGGGAGAAGTCGTTGCCAACCGGCATACGGGCGATACCGGACAGGGTGGCGCCCTGGCTCTCGTAACGGTTGCCGTCGGTGTTGCCACGACCGGTGTACTGGTAGCCCAGTTCGGTACCGAAGTTCTCGGTGAAGTTGTAACCCATGAAGGCGTTGGCGGCAGCCGCGTCTTCCTGGCCTACATTGGTGCTTTCCAGCTTGTTCAGGCCGTTGAAGTGAGTAGCACCGACACCGGCACCGAAGTAGATGTCGTCAGCGGCGTGAGCAGCGGTAGCACCCAGAGCAGCCATGGCGATGGCGATCATGGAAGGAGCCATTTTCATCATAAAAAAATCCTCGTTGAGATCGCACGTTATTCACGTGCTTCACACTTTGTAATTTATGTAAGCTGCAGGCTCCGCCGTACGGCTGGCGTCGAGTCTGGCAGATGACCCGGTACAACCGGGTTGCACACTCTCCTGGTGTGTCGAGTGCGCTGGCATGGCACGCAATGCGTGAGAAACCACTGCCAGGCAACTGATGTCATTCCGATGACGAGGCGCACTCTATGCCGATTTTAAAACATGATCAAGCTCACAAATGAGCCTTGTGGCAAATTGTGTCGTGACCTTAAATGGCTGTTTATCCAGATTAATTAGTGATCCAGATAGGCCCTGTGCAGTTTTTTTTCCAGTTTCATATAGGCCTGAACCCAGTCGGAGTGCGGGTTGGCAGGATTTGCTCTGGCAGTGAACACCTCGAGGTAGTCTGCTTCCGTTGCACTTTTCAGCAGGGGAGTAAACGCCATCAGGTAGTGGCGGGCCAGATAGGGATCCAGGGGCCAGATGTTGAGGATGGCTCGTGCCACAGGCTGAACCGCGGCTGAACAGATGAAATGGCGGTGTCCCGCCTCCAGCCAGTCGGCCATCTCGCACATGCCCGATTCAGCTACCAGACCACCATCACCCGGGGCGCTTGCCAGCGCAATAGACTGGCCATTTACCGTGGTGAGCTCTTCATTGTTATGCAGGGCACCATCGTGGCTGCGCAAGGGTAGGTTATGCGATTCCTGTTCAAGAAACAGGCTGCAGCTCTCCGGCAGGGCGGCCAACAGCTCGCTGGCCTGGCTGGACATCAAGGCCGGAAGCCAGAATGCTTCGGCACGATATTGTGCACCTTGACTGAGCTGTTGTTGCAATTGGGCCGGGTCAGAAACCGGGTGCAGGCGAGAGATAATGCCGGGAAACGCCATACTTATTCCTCTTAATGGGTAGCTGGCGGATTATACGAGTTATTCTGGTGGCAACAATAAAGGTTTCTTTTCGAGACTGTTTACCTGAGACAGCTGAGCGATTACCATCCCCCGTTGAAGATAAGGGTTGTCGCCGAAAGGCGCTCATAAAGATAGAGACTCGACCATAACGAGTCCGTACAAAACTGATACACTTGACTACGAGTCGTCGCGAAAAATAAAGACGGATTTAATCCGTCAAACGGAGTATGGAACATTATGAATTCAAATATCGTCACTGTTGGCAAGAAGATCCGTCAGATCCGTGAAGCGGTCGGTTTGAGCCGTCCGAAGTTTGCTGATTTGCTCGGTGTTCCCCCCACAACCCTGAAAAACTACGAGCTGGGTTACCGTGAAGTTGGGGGCGCCTTCCTGGTTGCCCTGGCGCACCACCCGGATCTGCACAAGTTCACCCTCTGGCTGCTGGCAGACAAGAAAGTCGCCGAAATCGGCCAGATTGGCCCGGATGACCTCGCCAAGGCGTGATCATCGATGTGAATAGAAATGCCGCCTTCGGGCGGTATTTTTTTGGGTCGCCGATCGATATTTTGATCTAACACGCTTTGAATTATCCATGCAGGCCAACGAGAATAAGCGGCCCCGAAAAGTGGGCCCCTGGTGGTATCTGGCCACCTGAACACTATTACATTCAGGATGATATGAGCAATCGTATGGAGTATGGGTATGAGCAGTAATGAGTTGGATAAACGCTATGGCCTGATGACTGCCATTGCGATGGTGGTCGGCGTGGTGATCGGCTCCGGTGTCTTCTTCAAGGCCGATGATGTACTGCGTCTGACTGGCGGTAATCTGGCCATTGCGCTGCTGGCATGGGCGCTGGGGGCATTTTCGATGATCTTCGGCGCGCTGGTGTTTGCCGAGTTTGCCCAGCGGATCGAAAAGTCCAACGGTATCGTCGATTATGCCGAAGCGGCATACGGCAAAATGTTTGGTTATCTGGTGGGGTGGTTCAAAGGCGTACTCTATTACGCCCCTCTTTCCGCCATCCTTGCCTGGGTCGCCGCTCTGTACACCATGATCTTGCTTGGTAGTGATAATCCGACCAACTCTGGTGCGACCTGGATACTGGCGGCTGTCTATATGACGGTCACCTATCTGATCAACTTCTACACCCCGGTCCTGGCGGGCAAGCTGCAAGTGGGCTCTACCCTGATCAAGTTGATCCCGCTGATCCTGGTTGCCATTGTGGGCACCATTTCAGGCTTGCTCAATGGTGTCACCGTGACCAACTTTGTGCAGGCAATGGATGGGATAGGAAGCACCGGAGGCACGCTGGCCACGGCCGTGGTTGCCACCGCCTTCGCTTATGAGGGGTGGATCGCCGCCGTGACCATCAACAGCGAAATTCGCGATTCCAAGAAGAATCTGCCCAGAGCACTGGTGATTGGCACCCTGATAGTCTTTGTGGTCTATGTCACCTATTTTCTGGGGATCGCCAGCGTCTTGCCGACGGACGAGATAGTGGCGCAAGGGGATAACGCGGTTAATCTCGCGACAACCAGCCTGTTTGGCGGGACTGCCTCGACCATTTTGACCGTGTTCGTGATTATCTCCTGCCTCGGCACCCTCAATGGTTTGGTATTGGCGACCATGCGTATTCCCTACTCGCTGGCGATCCGCAATCAGGGGCCAGCCCCCAAGTGGATGAGCCGTATCGAACCGCATCACCACATGCCAATCAACTCGGCCCTCGCGGCAGCGCTGTTGTCGGTGATCTACTCAGTGCTGTGGTACTGCAGCATCAACGAGACATTCGGTCGTTACATCGCCCTGGACGAGATGCCGATCGTGCTGATTTATGGCCTCTATCTGTTCCTCTATGTCTGGTACATGCGCACCTTTACCGAGTTGGGCTGGATAAAGCGGTTTGTGATCCCGACCTGCGCCACCCTGGGCGCGCTCATCATTCTGTATGGCGGTATCACCAATCCCAGTCTGGGACTCTATCTGCTGGTCTCTGTGGGGGTGATTCTGCTCGGGTTGCTCTTCTACCGTAAGGAGTAACCGGGTAAGTAAGTTGAAAAAAAAGCGCCGAATGGCGCTTTTTCCATGTGTAAACCGCTGCATGTCGACAACTAACTGCCCAGCAACCCGAGGCGGCCCAGTTCATCCTTGAGCTGATCGAGATTGCGCTCGACACAGGCTTCCCCCTCGTTGATAGCATCGCTGGCGCGATGAAAATCCATGATGGAGAAGCTGCCAAGGCGCGGGCAGAGCTGGATCTCCGGCGGGTCACCGGCCATCCGGGCGCGGGTGATCCGCTCCTGCATGATGTTGATGGAGCCACTCATCACGCTCCACAGACCGGGGGTGGCTGGCGCGGATTCACCGCGATTGAGCCACTGGCTGAGCAGACCGCCGCTGCCGGGTTGATCCGGCTCGTCGGTCCAGGGTTGGTGCATATCGGTGTTGAGGTTGACCGCAATCACCACCTCGGCCCCCATGGCGCGGGCCAGCGAGATGGGCACCGGATTGACCACGGCGCCATCGACCAGCCAGCGGTCGTTGATCCGGGTCGGGGTTAGGATCCCCGGCATACCACAGGAGGCGCGCACCGACTGGCGCAGCGGGCCCTGTTGCAGCCAGATCTCGCGGCCGGTATCGAGCTCGGTGGCGATGCAGGCGAAGGGGATGGGCAGGCTCTCGAGATCGGGATCCCCCAGATGGCTGGCGGCAAGACCAAACACCTTTTCGCCGCGAAACAGACCGCCGGAGAGGGCCGGGTCGAGCAGGCTGACCACCTGCAGGCGGGTAAAGCCGCGCACCCAGGTTTCCAGCCGATCCAGTTCACCGGCGGCATAGGCGGCACCGACAAAGCTGCCGATGGAGCAGCCAGCGATCAAATCCGGTTTGATGCCGAGACGTTCAAGGGCGCGGATGACGCCGATATGGGCCCATCCTCTGGCGGCGCCGCTCCCGAGAGCGAGCCCTACGCGGGGTTTACGTGGCACGACAGTCCTCCAAAAAGGGGTTGAGGGGTCAGCTTACTCCGAGAGTCAGGAGGCGTCACCCTGCCATCTTTCGCTGCGGTTGCGACCGTTGGCCTTGGCCTGATAGAGCGCCACATCGGCGCGGCGCACCGCTTCGTGCAGGGGAAGGTTCTCCTGGTGGGGCAGATAGCCGAGGCTGATGGTGACTTCCAGCCTGGGTTCGATGGCGGCCCAGTCGTGATCTGCCACCGCCTTTCTCAGCCGCTCCGCCAGCTCGCCGAGCTGCGTTGCATCTGCGCGGCCAATCAGCAGCAGAAACTCTTCGCCCCCCCAGCGGATCAGGCGATCTGTGGGCCTAAGTTGCTGCTGGCAGACCTGCACCAGCCGGATCAGCACGATATCGCCGACTGCATGGCCGAAGTTGTCATTGACCCGTTTGAAGTGATCCGCATCGAACATCAGGATCCCCGCTTGCAACCGGGCCAGCTCTCCCGCCTGCTCCAGCAGCACCAGATAGTGGCGGTTGAAGGCGCCGGTGAGGGCATCGTGGCAGGAGAGGTAATTGAGCCGTTGGTTGAGGCGATGGGATCTCAGGTTGGAGAGGGCGGCCAGCAGCATAAAGAGGATGGCGAGCAGGGTCGGCGTGGACTGGCAGAGCATGGCCCACACCAGCGGCAGCAGGGTGACGTTGTGCACCAGTCGCAACGGGGTATCTGGGATTGCCATGGTCAGCTGCAATGTGCCTTGCCGCCATTGATATTCGCCGGTCGGTTCGGTGTTTTGCGGCGCCACGGGTTGGCGCGCGCTGCTGGCCAGCACCTGGTGGTACTGATTGAGCAGCAGATATTCCCCCAGCGCCGGGGTCATCTGATCGAGCTGCTGCTGCAGGCGGGCGAGCAGCACATCCATGTTGATCATTCCCACCAGAGTTCCCTCTTTGTAGAGGGGCTGGGACATGGTGACCATGGGGCCGCGCCCGATAAAGTCCTCATAGGGGCGCGAGAGAACGGTCTTCTTGTCCGGATTGGTGCTGTGCAGCGCATCTTGCCAGAAGCTCTTCTGGTAGATGGTGGGATAAAAGCGAAACCAGCTGGAGGGTTGCCAAGGGTAGAGATAGATAAAGTTGTCCACACCGGTGAAGTAGACCCAGGCGATCTCGTTGCCAAGGCGCTGGCTGGCGGTGGCAAGCAAGGGGGAGAGGCTCAGGGCCAGATGAATGCGTGCCTCACGCTCGCTGCCGGGGGGCGGCAGCGGGCCATCACCGGTGAGGTTGCCTGCCAGTCCGGCCGGCAAATCACCGGGGAGCTTGTCGAGAGCCAGCCCCTCTGGCAGCGCCTCGATATGGCGATAGAGCTGGCGGGTGAGCACCGACTGGGGGTCGCTGCGCAGTCGCTCCTCAGCCTGCCCGCGCATCGCCTCCAGAAATACTTCGGTCCGTTTGAACCGATCCCGCAGGTAGATGGCACTGTTGAGGGTATCGCTTTGATAGAGGCGTTCAATCTGTTTCAGGCTTTGCCACAAAGTCAAACCAATCAGCAGGATGACCACGGCGAACAGGAGCCAGGTCAGGCGTGTGAGAAAACGGTGGCCAGACATGTTGGGCATAGGCAGTCAGTCGGGTTGCGAAGGAAATTGTCGTTAGTGTATGCGATGTGGTGTGAAAACAAACTGAACTACCTGAAACCGGGTGAGTTCACCATGCACCTGTTACGTTTTGTCACATTTATACATAGTCACGGCATAGTCTGGGGCTAAAATGGCCCCCACTCAGATTCCCCCTTCTTAACACTTCATGGATTGTTTGATGAAAATGCGTATCTGGATTGGCCTCGGCCTGCTCTCTCTGGTAGCGGCCATCTGGTGGGCGGTTGGCCACTTGCAACCAGCAGCCAAAGCCCCTTCCCGCGAGATAAATATTCGTACCCAGACCGTCGAGCAGAGTCTGGCCGAGCCGACTCTCAAGCTGGTAGGTAAACTGGCGGCCAACCACTCGGTGGTGATCACTCCCGAGGTGACCGGGCGCCTGGTCAAGATTGCGGTGCAGTCGGGTCAGCAGGTCAACAAGGGCGATACGCTGGTCGCGCTGGATGCGGGCAAGCAACAGGCGGAGCTGGCCGAGCAGAGTGCCAGTCTGCGCGACGAGAATCGCAAGCTGACCGAAATGCGCAAGCTGGTCGCCCGTGGAGCCGTCACCCAGTCGGTGCTGGAGGGGCAGGAGGCCACCGTTGATCAGGTGCAGGCGCGGGTCGATGCCGCCCGTTACGAACTCTCCCTGCGCACTCTCACCGCTCCCTTTGCCGGTACCGTGAGCCTGATTGATTTGAGCGAAGGGGCCCTGGTCAATAGCGGCGATACCCTGCTGCACCTCGACGATATCGACACCCTGCGCCTCGATCTGGCAGTGCCGGAGCGCTACCTTTCCCTGCTGCGCCCCGGCATGGCGGTGACAGCGACCAGCGCAGCCTGGCCGGATCAGCGCTTTAACGGCACCCTCACCACCCTCGATAGCCGTATCTCCAACGAGACCCAGAACATCAAGGCGAGGGTCGAGTTACCCAATAATAACGGCCAGTTGCGCCCGGGCATGCTGCTCAACGTGGAGCTCTTGCTCCCCTCCCGCCAGCTCACTCTGATCCCTGCCCAGTCGGTGGAGTACGCCGGCGAGCAGCGTTTCGTCTATCGCCTCGAGGCCGATGGCCGGGTCAAGCGGGTGCCAGTGGTGCTCGGCGAGACCGAGGGTGAGACTGTCTGGGTTACCGAGGGGCTGAAAGTCGGCGATCGCATCGTGGTCGAGGGGCTGGTCAACTTGCGTGATGGTGCCAAGGTGCACGATCTGGCGGAGGTGAATGGCTGATGTGGCTCTCCGATATCTCAGTACGCCGACCGCTGGTGGCGGTGGTGCTCAGCGCCCTGCTCAGCGTGTTCGGTCTGGTCGCTTTTAGCAAATTGACGGTGCGGGAGATGCCGGACGTGCAGATCCCGTCGGTCTCCATCACCACCACCTATGAGGGAGCGGCTCCCGCAGTGATGGAGAGTCAGGTCACCAAGCCCATCGAGGATCAGCTCTCCGGCATCAGCGGTATCAAGAATATCAACTCGGTGACCCGCAAGGGGCGCTCGATGATCACGGTGGAGTTCAAGCTTGGCTGGAACATGGTGGAGGGGGTCTCCGATGTGCGCGACGCCCTGACTCGCGCCAAGAGCAAGCTGCCGGAGGATGCCGACGAACCGCTGGTGACCAAGGATAGCGGCAGCGGTGACGTGGCGATCTGGCTCAACTTCAGCAGCAGCCAGATGGATCGCACCGCCATGACCGACTACGCCAACCGGGTGCTGGTCGACCCCTTGAGCCTGGTGGATGGGGTGAGTGAAGTGGCGCTCTCCGGCGATCTGACCCAGGTGATGTATGTGCGGTTGAGGCCGACCGATATGGCGGCCCGCGGCGTGACGGTGGCGGATGTGCAGGATGCCCTCAAGCGCGAGAACATCGAGCTGCCGGGTGGCGAGATCCGCAACAACTCCATGACCATGTCGGTGCAGATTGCCCGGCTCTACCACACCGCCGAAGATTTCCAGCAGTTGCAGGTCCGTACCGCGACCAACGGTCAGAGTGTCTATCTGGCCGATATTGCTGATGTGGAGGTGGGAGCCAAGAACGAAGACAGTGCCTACCAGCGCAATGGCCGCGAGAGTCTGGGTATCGGCATCGTCGCCCAGTCCACCGCCAACCCGCTGGCGGTGGCACAGGGGGTGGAGAAGAAGCTGGTGGAGATGCAGCGCTTCCTGCCGGAGGGGGCCACCCTTGAGGTTGACTACGACTCCACCATCTTTATCAAGCAGGCCATCGACGAGGTATATGAAACACTGGCCATCTGTGCCGTGCTGGTGGTGGCAGTGCTCTATCTGTTCCTCGGGCAGGGGCGCACCACACTCATTCCGGCCATCACGGTCCCGGTGTCGCTCATCTCCGCCTTTATCGGCGCCTGGTATCTCGGTTTTTCCATCAACCTCATCACCCTGCTGGCGCTTATTCTCGCCATCGGTCTGGTGGTGGATGATGCCATCGTGGTGGTGGAGAACATTCACCACCATCTGCAGCGGGGTGAGCCCCCCCTGCTGGCGGCCTGGCACGGCACCCGCGAGGTGGGCTTTGCGGTCATCGCTACCACCGCCGTGCTGGTAATGGTCTTTATTCCCATCGCTTTTATGGATGGTATGGTGGGCAGGCTCTTTACCGAGTTTGCGATGTTGCTTTCGTTGGCGGTGCTCTGCTCCTCGCTGGTGGCGCTGACCCTCACCCCGGCCATGGGCTCCTGGCTGATGCGCCCGCTCGACAAGCCGAACCGGCTGACGGCGGCCCTCGATCGCGCTTTGGGCCGGATGGAGGGGCACTATCGTCACCTGCTGCAGGGGCTGCTGCGTCGCTCCCGCTGGATGCCGCTGGCGCTGCTGCTCTGTCTGGCCGGTATCGGTGCCCTCTTTACCCAGCTGCCTAGCAGTCTCACCCCGACCGAGGATCGCGGTGTGGTCTTCGTCTTCGTCAAGGGGGCGGAGGGGACCAGCATCGAGCGGATGAAGCGCAACATGCAGCAGGTAGAATCGACCATCATGCCGATGTTGGGCCAGGGGGTGGTCAAGGCGATGAGCTTCAGTACCCCCGCCTTTGGCCGCGGCGGTGATCAGACCGGTATGGTGATTATCCAGCTCACCGACTGGGCCGAGCGCGACATCACCGCCACCCAGTTCTCCCGCTCGCTCGGGGCCAAGCTGTCGGTTATTCCCGACGTGATGATCCGCACCTTCCAGCCAGGCTTTCGTGGCGGCTCTACCGCTGCGGTGCAGTTCGTGCTGCAGGGCAACGACTATGCCGAGCTCTACCAGCAGGGGCTGGCGCTGCAAAAAGCGGCGCAGGCGAGCGGCCTGATGATAAGCCCGGATCTCGACTACGCCGAGAAAACGCCGGAGCTGCAGGTGACCGTCTCACGTGACAGCGCCAGCCAGCTCGGCATACCGGTCTCCACCGTTGCCAGCACTCTGCAGGCGATGCTGGGCGGGGTGAGCAAGACCACCTATGTGGACAGGGGCGAGGAGTATGACGTCTACCTGCGCGCCAACCAGAAGGAGTTCAACGGCATCTCGGATCTCGGCCGCATCTACCTGAAGGCGGCCAATGGCGAGATGGTGAGCCTTTCGACGCTGGCGACCGTCAAGCAGGTGGCGACCGCCAACCGCCTCAACCACTATCAACGCCAGAAGGCGGTGACCCTGACCGCCGATGTGGCACCGGATCACACTCTGGGCGAGGCGCTCGACTTCCTCGATGGCTGGGCCAACGAGCATCTGCCGAGCGGTATGACGGTGGATTACGCCGGTGACTCCAAGGATTACCGCGACAATCAGGGGGAGATGGCGATGGTCTTCGGCCTCGCCCTGCTGGTGGTCTATCTGGTGCTGGTGGCCCAGTTCGAGAGCACCCTCACCCCGACTGTGGTGATGATGACGGTGCCGCTCGGCATCTTCGGCGGTCTACTTGGCCTCTGGTTGACGGGGCAGGAGATGAGCATCTACAGCCAGATCGGGATGATCATGCTGATCGGCATGGTGACCAAGAACGGTATTCTCATCGTCGAGTTCATCAACCAGTTGCGTCAGCGCGGTGAAGGATTCGAAGAGGCGATCATCGCGGGTTCGGTGCGCCGTCTGCGGCCGATCTTGATGACCTCGCTCACCGCCATCATCGGCGCTGTGCCGCTGATGCTCTCCATGGGGGCTGGCTACGAGAGCCGGATGGCGGTGGGGACCGTGGTCTTCTTCGGTCTCTCCCTGGCGACCCTGGTTACCCTGCTGGTGGTGCCCGCCACCTACCACCTGATCGCCCGTCACGCCAGCATGACCGGGCAGCGGGATCAGCAGGTAGATGAGGCGCTGGCCGCCAGGGGGGACACTTCTGAGCCATAACGGCAGTGTCCGATGCCAGCTTTGACTGGGGCCGCGGAGCGTATCAGTCCGCACCCGCAAGCGTGCAGAGCCCGATAGCCGGCTCTGCACGCGCCATCCCCCCGGACTGATAGCCCGTCGAGTGGTTAATCTTCACAACAAACCACTGGTCAAGTGGCTCGACAAACATCACGGTTCTACGGTGTGGCCGGTTACGGAGCCGTGCCGTGCGTGAAGCGGCCTATTCCCCGATCCCCCTCATCATCTCTTTTTCCCCTCCATTTCTGCGGCTTGAGATCGTTTTTACCTAATTGGCACTTTTATTGCTTTTGGTCCGTCAGCGTCAATGATTTGTCTGGGGACAGAAAATGGAAATTAGTGCAAGCAGCCTGATGCAAGAGATGCAGGCTCTCAAGGTAGAGGCCGGTGCAACCCCGCTGTCACAGCCTGGCCGTCAGGTGACCTCCGATTTTGGCCTGCTGTTGCAGCAGGCGCTCGGTAACGTCAACGAGTTGCAGGGCGCAGCCAATGATCTGCGCACCCGTTTCGATATGGGCGACAAGTCGGTGGATCTGGCCGAGGTGATGATCGCGGGCCAAAAATCCTCCATCGCCTTTGAGGCGACGGTGCAAGTGCGCAACAAGATGGTTGATGCCTACAAAACCATCATGAATATGCCGGTCTGAGCGATGACCGTGCATCATGACATGTCAGCAATAAGGACATAAATCGTGGCTACTGACCAAAATGGCGATCTGCTGATAAACGATGAGGGCACCGCCGCCCTCGATGCCAACGAGCAGAAGAGCTCGGCACTGGGATTCTTGTCCAATACCGATGTACTGCGCCAGATCACTCTGATCCTGGGGCTTGCCATCTGCCTGGCCATCGCCGTCTTCATCCTGCTGTGGGGCAAGGAGCCGGATATGCGCCCTCTTGGCACCTATACCACTCAGGAGCTGGTCAAGACCCTCGACTTTCTCGATCAGCAGAAGATCCCCTATGAGGTCGATGGCAAGAGCGTGCTGGTCAGTGCCGAGAACTTTGCCAGTATCCGGTTGGCACTGACCCGGGCCGGCCTCACCAATGCGGCCGATGTAGCCAATGGTGGAGAGGATATTCTGCTCAAGGACTCCAGTTTCGGTGTCAGCCAGCGGATGGAGGCCGAGCGCCTCAAGTTGAGTCGCGAGCGCCAGTTGGCGAGCGCCATTGAACAGTTCCAGAATGTGGCCAAGGCCCAGGTGCTGCTGGCCATCCCCAAAGATAACGTCTTTGCCCGCAACGAGCGCAAGCCCAGTGCTACCGTGGTACTCAACCTGAAAGGGGCGGCACTGGGGCAGGGGGAGGTGGACTCCATCGTCGATATGGTGGCCTCTGCGGTACATGGCCTGGAGCCGACTCGTGTCACCGTCACCGACCAGAATGGCCGCCTGCTTAATTCCGGCTCCCAGGATCCCGTCTCTGCCCAGACGCGCAAGGAATTTGCGATGCAACAGAAGCAGGAGCTGGAGTACAAGCAAAAAATTGACGCCATTCTGATCCCGGTGCTTGGCGCCGACAATTATACGGCGGAAGTGGATCTCTCCCTCGACTTCTCCCAGCAGGAGCAGACCCGCAAAACCTACAACCCGGATCTGCCTGCAGTGCGCTCCGAGATGACGTTGGAAGAGAACAGCTCCGGCGGCAGCAATGGCGGAGTGCCGGGGGCTCTCAGCAACCAGCCCCCTGCCGCGTCCAATATTCCTGAACAGGCCACTGGCGGTGATGGGGCCAGCGCTGCTGCCTCGGGGCGTTCTCGCAAAGAGGCGACCCGCAACTTCGAACTGGATACCACCGTCAGCCATACCCGGCGTCAGATGGGGGGCATTCGCCGCATGACCGTCTCGGTCGCGGTGGATTACAAGGCGGTGCCCGGTGCCGACGGGGCTGTGACCCGCGAAGCGCGCACCCAGGCGGAACTCGATACCCTGCGCCGTTTGCTGAGCGGTGGCCTTGGCTTTGATGTGACCCGTGGTGATACCCTCGAGGTGGTCGCCATTCCGTTCAATCGTCCCGAGCTTGATACCGTGGCCGAGGTGCCGCTCTACGATCAGCCCTGGTTCTGGCGTGCGGTACGGATTGCCGCCTCGGTACTGGTGATTATTGTCTTGATCGTCACCGTGGTTCGCCCCATGCTCAAGCGGTTGCTCTATCCGGATGCCAAGCCGGAAGGGGAAGTTGACTTTGACAACCACACCGTATTGGGGGGTGACGACGAGCTCAGCTTGCTGGCAGCCCAGGTTGAGGGAGAGCAGGTATTCGGGGTGCGCGATGGTCAGCTGAAACTGCCGGATCTGCACCGTGACGAAGATTTGCTCAAGGCGGTGCGTGCGCTGGTGGCGAACGAACCGGATCTGGCCGCTCAGGTCATTAAAGAGTGGGTAACCAAAGATGCCTGAAGAAACTAAAAGCCAGGTGACCGGCAACGACATTACCGACAGCCAGCGCCAGTTGCTGGATCAGATGTCCGGTATGGAGATGGCGGCTGTATTGATGTTGAGCCTCAACGAAGAGGATGCCGCCCAGATCTTCCGCCATCTCGAACCCAAGCAGGTGCAGCGGCTCGGTATGTCGATGGCCTCCATGTCCGATTTCAGTCACGATCGGGTGGCGGCGGTGCACCGTCAATTCATCGACGATATCCAGAAGTACACCAACATAGGTATCGGTAGTGAAGACTTTGTGCGCAAGGCGTTGGTGGCGGCCCTTGGCGAGGACAAGGCGAGCAATCTGGTGGACCAGATCATTCTCGGTTCCGGCGCCCGTGGCCTCGATTCGCTCAAGTGGATGGATGCCCGTCAGGTGGCCAGCATCATCCAGAACGAACACCCGCAGATCCAGACCATAGTGCTCTCCTATCTGGAGCCGGAGCAGTCCGCCGAGATCCTGAGCCAGTTCCCGGAGCAGGTGCGCCTCGATCTGGTGATGCGTATCGCCAACCTCGAAGAGGTACAACCGGCGGCACTGCAAGAGTTGAACGACATCATGGAGAAACAGTTCGCCGGTGCGGCCGGTGCCCAGGCAGCCAAGATGGGCGGCCTGAAGGCAGCCGCCAACATCATGAACTATCTGGATACCAATATCGAAGGCCAGTTGATGGACTCCATCCGCGAGTCGGACGAAGAGATGAGCCAGCAGATCCAGGATTTGATGTTCGTGTTCGAAAACCTCATCGATGTGGACGATCGCGGTATCCAGACTCTGCTGCGGGAAGTGCCTGGGGATCTGTTGCAGCGCGCCCTCAAGGGGTCCGACGATCAGATGCGCGAGAAGATCTTCAAGAACATGTCGAAACGGGCGGCAGAAATGCTGGCAGACGATCTGGAGGCCATGGGGCCGATCCGGGTCTCCGAGGTGGAGGCTGCCCAGAAGGAGATCCTCTCCATCGCCCGCCGTCTGGCGGATGCCGGCGAGATCATGCTGGGTTCCGGCGGTGGCGAGGAGTTCCTCTAAACCATGGCCAACTCATGTAACCTGTCTGCCGCCCAGTATGTTGTCTTGGCAAGGAGCGGCGCGAATAGATGAACAACAAGCTGCGTGGTTATGTGCGGCCTGAAGGGGAAGAGACCCGGGTAGAGGCCTGGGGCTGGCCCGAAATGGACGTGGTGGCTGAGGCCGAGACCAATGCGCTCGGTCTTGCACCTGACTGGTATCAGCAGGAAGAGGAGGTGGTGGAGCCGGAACCCGAGCAGGAGCCGACCCCCAGCATCACCGCCGAAGAGCTCGAAGCGATCCGTCAGGCCGCCTGGGAAGAGGGACTGACCGAAGGGCGCGAGGCCGGTTTTGCCAAGGGGCTCGAAGAGGGCAAGCTGGAAGGATTGCAACAGGGTCATGCTGCAGGTCTCGAACAGGGGCGCGAGGAGGGGCTGGCCATGGGGCGCGATCTGGTGGAGCAGGAGATCGCCCACTGGCAGGGTCTCGCCGCACGCCTTGCCAATCCCCTGAGCGCGCTGGATCTGGCGGTAGAGCAGCAACTGGTCTCGCTGGTGATGCAACTGGCCCGCGCGCTCATTCGCCATGAAGCAGAGACCTCGCCCCGCATCCTGCTGGAGGCGCTCAAGGAGGGGCTGGCGTTGCTGCCTGCCGCCGAGCAGGGGGTGACTCTGATGCTGCATCCCGATGACATCACGCGAATCGAGCAGGCATTTGGCGCCGACGAGTGCGCCAAGCGGCACTGGCGACTGCAGAGTGATCCCACCCTCTCCCCCGGCGATCTGCAACTGGTCACCGAGCTCTCCAGCATCGATCTGACCCTCTCCGGGCGCATCGATCAGCTGCTGCGCAACTTCTTGCGGGACAATGCGTCGCAGAAACCGGCCTCGCAGGATCCACGCCCATAACCGATGCCGGACGTTACCGTCCGGCTGCACTTTTTAGCTCTCAGGAGGCCAGATGAGCGGCTCGCTACTGAACCGGTTGCAAGGGTACAAGGTACGCGACAGCGCCCCCAAACCGCCGGTCGCCGGTAAATTGACCCGGGTGGTGGGGCTGACCCTCGAAGCCATCGGCTGCCGTGCCGCCATCGGTGCCCTCTGCCGTATCGATACCCTTGATGGGACGCTGGAGGCTGAGGTGGTCGGCTTCTCTGGCGATCGCCTCTATCTTATGCCGAGCGAGCAGCTCAAGGGGGTCATTCCCGGTGCTCGGGTGGTGCCCATCACCGAAGAGCATGGTATTCCGGTCGGTATGAATCTTCTCGGTCGGGTCATCGACGGCATCGGCCAGCCACTCGATGGGCTCGGCCCCATTTTCTCCTCCCAGACCGTGCAGTTTGCCCAGCATCGCATCAACCCGCTCTCTCGTCGCCCGATCCATCAGCCGATGGACGTGGGGGTGCGCGCCATCAACGCCGTGCTGACGGTGGGTCAGGGCCAGCGGATGGGGCTGTTTGCCGGTTCCGGTGTCGGTAAATCCGTGCTGCTGGGTATGATGACCCGTGGCTCGGTGGCGGATGTGGTGGTGGTCGGCCTCATCGGTGAACGGGGCCGTGAGGTGAAAGAGTTTATCGAGGACATTTTGGGAGAGGAAGGGCGAGCCCGCTCCGTGGTGGTGGCCGCTCCCGCCGATGCTTCGCCGCTGATGCGGCTCAAGGGGTGTGAAACGGCGCTGGCCATTGCCGAGTATTTTCGCGATCAGGGGCTCAATGTGCTGCTCTTGATGGATTCGCTGACCCGTTACGCCCAGGCTCAGCGGGAAATCGCACTGGCGGTGGGCGAGCCGCCAGCGACCAAGGGCTATCCACCGTCGGTATTTGCCAAATTACCGGCGCTGGTAGAGCGGGCTGGTAACGGCAGCGACGGCCAGGGCTCCATCACCGCCTTCTTCACCGTACTGACCGAGGGGGATGACCTGCAAGATCCCATTGCCGATGCGGCGCGGGCGATCCTCGATGGCCACATAGTTCTGTCGCGCGATCTGGCCGATGCAGGCCACTATCCGGCCATTGACATCGAGAAATCCATCAGCCGGGTCATGCCCATGGTCACTTCACCTGAGCACATGGAGTTGGCGCGCACCCTCAAGCAGTTTTACTCCCTCTATCAGCAGAACCGGGATCTCATCACCATCGGTGCCTACAGTCAGGGTTCCGACCCCCGCATCGACCGCGCCATCATTCAAAAACCCTACCTGGATCAGTTCTTGCAGCAGGGGATGCGCGAGGTCATTCACTACGATGATGGCCTGCAAGCCTTGCAGATGGTGGCGATGCCCTTGATGCGTTGATGACGGTTGGGAAGAGAGGGGGCGACTATGAGTAAAGGGTTGCTATTGTTGGCAGAGCGGCTGGCTGAGGCAGAGCAGCAGTGTGCGCTGGCGCTGGTGAAGGCGCAGCAGGATCTCAAGCTGTTTATGGATCAGCAAAATGCCCTCAACCAGTACCGCCAGATCTACCACCAGCAGTGGACCGATCGCGGTTTACAAGGGATTTCGCCCCAGCAAAACAGCCAGTATCACGCCTTTATCAACAAGCTTGAGCAGGCGGCGACCCAGCAATACGAAGGGGTGCTGCAGGTGCGTCAGGCGCTGGAGCAACGTCGTGGAGAGTGGCTGGCTGCCCAGCAGCGACGCAAGGCGGTAGAGCTGTTGCTGGAGAAGCAGGCGAGCCGCGAGCAGCAGAAAGCTCTGCGTCAGGAGCAGAAGATGCTGGATGAGTACGCCATGTTGCGGCGTTTTCATCAATCTGGCCTGTAACTTGCTTTGATCTGGACATTGTCGGCGGCCATCTCGTAGGGGGCCGCCAGAATTCAGGGATGCCATCATGATGCAGACAGTGTTGACACAAACGCCTTCGGCTGCGGCCAACGGATTGGACAAAGCGCCTCTGAGCAGCTCAGTCGAGAGCAATGGCATCGATCTGGGGGGGCGCGACAGCAAGGGTGATTTCGCCACTCTGATTGCCAAGGCCCGGAACAGCGAACAGGGCGCCGCCGAGGCTACTCAGGGCGATAAAAATGTCCGTTCAGCCAAATCTTTGGCGACCGAGGGCGCCTCTCCCAAAGAGGAGGCCAGCAAGGAGCAGGAGCCTGGCGCCGACAACAAGGCGGAGGAGCTTCCTGCCACCGACTTTCTGCTCCGTCTGCAAGATTCCCTCAAGCTCGATACCTCGCTAGTGACACCCCAACTGGCGGTGGCGGCCCAACAGAGCGCCACTGCGGCAGACGGCAATCCGTTGCCGCAAGAGGGTGCGCTGGAGGGGATTGCGCTTGATGAAAGCGAGCAGTCCCCTGCAACTGTCAGGACTGTACGCCAACTTGCCGATCAGTCCGGGGCGCAGTCGCTTCTGGCTACGACTGGTAAATCTTCCCTTGAAACTCCGGTTTCACTCTCTGCAGGAGGAGTGATTGAGCAGGGCGACGCCTCGACCGCCGTACTGTCCTCCGCTCCCAACACTTCTGAGGGGAAGGATGCCGCCGCCACCCAAGATGGTCAGCCCGGGGAGAAAGTCTCTGCCAAGGGTGAAACTCTCGGGGCAGATGGCAAGCTCACCAAGCCCCTTACGGGGGCTGAGCGGATGGCCCAACTGGCCAGGGTGTTGCCGGTTGAGGCGTCCGCCAATGCGGCAAATAGTGGTGAGTCACCCGCAGTGAAAGAGGGAGATGACAGCAAATCCGACCCCGCTGCCAGCAGCGTCGTGACCGGCAAGGGACAAGCTGCTCAAGCCGCGACTCAGGGGGCGGTGCTCAAGGCATTCGGTGAGGGGGGCAAACAACCAGATGCGGGTAGCTCAACCACTTCTACTGCCGTAGAGAGCATCGCTAATGGGGCTGGCAAGGGAGCTGATAAGAGTAGCGCCGAGGGGGGACAGCAGGCAGCGACAACCACATCCTCCAATCCAGGTGCGGCGCAAGTGACGACAGTGCAAAGTGCCACAGCCCAGAGCAGCGTGACGCCAAATGTGACGACTCAGACCGATAGCGCTGCCGCACCCGTGATGGTGGCGCCGCAGCAGGTGTTGGCGCAGTCCGAATCTCAGGGGCCGCAAGCACCGCTGTCGAGCATTTCAGCCGGGATCAGGCAGATGGAAGTGACGGGCACCGACGAGGTGCGCAAAGCGGTTTCGCTTGAGGTAAAACCGAAGGCCGGTGAGTCTGAGAAGAGTCTTGTCGCTACGACATCGAGCAGCGAGAGCAGCCAGAGCCAGACTGTACAGCATGGCCAGAACAGCCAGCCTCAGCCCCAGGTGGCCGACAGCCGGGCGCCCGCCGCTGAGGGCACGTTGCGCCGTGAACCGCAGAATTTACCCCATTTGAAACTGTCTAGTCAGGAAGCACCCGCCGAATTGCACCAGAAGGTAAACCTGATGCTGGCCGACAAGCTGCAGCAGGCCGAGCTTCAGCTAGACCCCATCGGCCTTGGCAAGATGAAGATCAAGATCCAGATCGACGCATCCAGCCAGGCGAGCGTCCATTTTGTAGTCCAGCACGGACAGACCCGTGAGATGCTGGAGCAGGCGATGCCCCGTCTGCGTGAAATGCTGGCGGGGCAGGGGATCCAGCTTGGCCAGACCCAGGTGCAGCAGCAGTCACAACAGTCACCGCAGCAACAACAGCAGGGTCAGTCGGCGTTTGCCGGGCAGGGACAATCAGGAGAGGGACACTCCGGTCATAGCCATCTTGACGGGGAGGTCACTACGACCAACCCCAATTTGTCGGTGGAATCGACAAACGGTTCAGGAATAGATTTCTATGCTTGATGCAATCCCGAGTAAGTTTATGATATCGAACAAGTTTGAGACTAGGGTGGACAAGGGATGGCTGACGATAACGAATTGACGCTAAAAGACCCGGCTGCGGGCAAGAAAAAGAAGCTGATTATTATCATTGCCCTGGCGGTCATTTTGCTGGGCGGTGGTGGAGCTGGCGCCTGGCTTATGCTGTCCGGCTCGGATACCCCCCCTGCCGAAGCGGCGGAGGGTGCTGAGGCCAAACCCAAGGTGGAAGCACCCCAGCCATCCCTTTATGTCGGGATGCCGCGTCCCTTTGTCTTCAACGTCGCGGGAGCCCAGCGGGATCGACTGGTGCAGATCAAGATCCAGCTGATGGTGCGCGGCACCGCCGACGAGACGCTGGCCAAACAGAATATACCCCTGATTGAAGGCACCTTGCTGCGGGTGTTCAGTGCAGCCAGTGCCGAACAGCTGATGACCTTTGAAGGCAAGGAGAAGCTGCGCAAGGATTCACTGGAAGAGTGCCGTCGGGTGCTTAAGGACCTGGTCTCTTCCCCCGTTATCGAACAAGTGCTGTTTACCGGCTTTGTAATGCAGTAGGTGAAGCGTGAGCGATCTGTTAAGTCAGGACGAAATTGATGCCCTCTTGCACGGTGTCGATGATGTCGAAGAGGAAGAGATAGGCGGTGCCGGAGACCCCGGCGTTGCCCAGTTTGACTTCTCTTCCCAGGACCGCATCGTCCGTGGCCGGATGCCGACCCTGGAGCTGGTGAACGAACGTTTTGCTCGCCACATGCGGATCAGCCTGTTCAACATGATGCGTCGTACCGCCGAGGTCTCCATCAACGGGGTGCAGATGCTGAAGTTTGGTGAGTATGTTCACACCCTGTTCGTGCCGACCAGCCTCAATATGGTGCGTTTCCGGCCATTGAAAGGAACCGCACTCATCACCATGGAGGCACGACTGGTTTTCATCCTGGTGGAGAACTTCTTCGGTGGTGACGGGCGCTACCACGCCAAGATTGAGGGGCGCGAGTTCACGCCGACCGAGCGACGGATCATCCAGATGCTGCTCAAACTGGTGTTTGAGGATTACAAGGATGCCTGGGCGCCGGTGATGGACGTAGGGTTCGAGTATCTCGACTCTGAAGTGAACCCGGCGATGGCCAACATCGTCAGCCCGACCGAAGTGATTGTGGTGAGCTCGTTTCACATCGAACTCGATGGTGGCGGCGGCGATTTCCACGTGGCCATGCCCTACTCCATGCTGGAGCCGATCCGTGAACTGCTCGATGCCGGTGTACAGAGTGACAAGGGTGACACAGACGTGCGCTGGAGCAAGGCACTTCGTGACGAGATCATGGATGTAAAGGTCGAGTTGAGGGCCAAACTGCTGGAGACCGAACTCACCCTGCGTGAACTGATGGAGCTGCAGCCGGGAGATATTATTCCGGTCGACATGCCCGAACATTTGCTGGTCTACGTGGAAGATTTGCCCACCTTCCATGCCAAGATGGGGCGGACCAAGGAGAATGTGGCACTCAAGATCACCGACAAGCTCAAGCGCCCGGAAGGGGTCAAGACCGAGATGCATCTGGTGACCCGGGGTGGTGTACGTATCGATGGTGAGGCCGAGCTTGAAGAGCTTGAGCGCAGCATCGAAGAACAACAGCGTTAATCGACGGTTTGCAGTTATTGATCGTCACGAAGTGGCATAAGGAAACAAGATGAGCGGAACAGAGGAAGAGGATCTGATGGCTGATGCCTGGGCGGCAGCACTGGAGGAGCAGGTGACGGCGGAAGCCAAACCGGCCCCGCTGGAAGAGCTCAAGGACGATGCCCCTATCAGTGCCGAGGAGCGGCGCAAGCTTGACACCATTCTGGATATTCCGGTCACCATCTCGATGGAGGTCGGTCGCAGCCAGATTAGCATTCGTAACCTGCTGCAGCTCAACCAGGGCTCGGTCGTGGAGCTGGATAGGGTGGCGGGCGAGCCCCTCGACGTGCTGGTTAACGGTACCCTGATCGCTCACGGCGAGGTGGTGGTGGTGAACGACAAGTTCGGTATTCGCCTGACCGACGTCATCAGCCAGATTGAACGGATTAAGAAACTCAAATGATGCGTCTGCTGCTGTTGTGGCTGCCATTGCCGGTGTTTGCCGAGGTGGGGGGGGCCGCCAACCCTCCCAGCCTGAGTTCCTGGCTGCTCTCCAGCCTGATGGTGCTCGGGCTTATTCTGGTGCTGGGTTTCTTGCTCAAGAAGAGCAAAATTGCCACCGCCATGGGGGGCGGGCAGATGAGAGTGATTGCTACGCTGCCTGTGGGCTACAAGGAGAAGTTGCTGGTGGTCAAGGTGGGTGAGCAGCAGCTGCTGGTCGGCGTAACGCCGCAGCAGGTCAACTTTCTCTATCGGCTGGAGGAGCCGCTGGACGAACAGCAGCCGCAGGCATTTTCCCAGCAGCTGGGTAAGTTGATGGGCAAACATGAAAAAAACTAACGGCTTGTTGTGGCAAAGCGGATTGCTGGCCAGCCTGTTGATTTCGCTGCTTTGCGCCTGGCCTGCGTTGGCGCAGGACGGCATGTCGGCAGTGACCGTCAAGACCATGGGGGATGGCTCTCAGGAGTACAGCCTGACCCTGCAGGTGCTGGCGTTGATGACGGCACTTTCATTCCTGCCGGCAATGGTCATCATGATGACCTCGTTTACCCGTATCATCATAGTGTTGGGTATCTTGCGTCAGGCGATCGGTCTGCAACAGAGCCCCTCCAATCAGGTGTTGATCGGCATAGCCCTGTTCATGTCGTTCTTCATCATGTCGCCTGTGCTGGATCGCATAAATGACGAGGCACTGCAGCCCTATCTTGCCGAAACCATTGAGGCCAAGGAGGCGCTGGAACGGGCTGAATTGCCCATCCACCAGTTCATGCTGGCCCAGACCCGGATCAAGGATCTCAATACTTTTATGGAGATCGCCAACGTGCAGGTGGAGAAGCCTGCCGATGTGCCGCTGCGGGTGCTGATCCCGGCCTTTGTCACCAGCGAACTGAAAACAGCCTTCCAGATTGGCTTTATGCTGTTCTTGCCGTTTCTGGTCATCGATCTGGTGGTCGCCAGTATCTTGATGGCGATGGGGATGATGATGCTCTCGCCGATGATCGTCTCGTTGCCTTTCAAACTGATGCTGTTTGTGATGGTGGATGGCTGGAACCTGATCCTGGGTTCGCTGGCCAACAGTTTCGGACTGGGTGCCGGTTAACCGGTCCCATGCAAGGAGCCCGAACATGAGTCCAGAAACCTTTGTCGATGTATTTCGTGAGGCGCTCTGGCTGGTCAATATCATGGTCAGCGCCGTGATCCTGCCCAGCCTTGCTATCGGGTTGGTGGTAGCCATCTTTCAGGCCGCCACCTCCATCAACGAACAGACCTTGAGCTTTCTGCCCCGTCTCATCGTGACCCTTTTGGCCCTAGGGATTGGTGCTCACTGGGGAATGCAGAGTCTGATGGACTTCTTCATCCTGATGGTCAATCAAATTCCCGAGGTGGTGGGGTGACCTATACCACCGCTCTGATCATGGAGTGGTTGTCGTCCATTCTCTGGCCACTGGCTAGAATAAGCAGCCTTTTCATGGTGATGGCGGTATTTGGCAGCCGGCTGGTCGCCGCTCGGATCAGGTTGGGGCTGGCGGTAGCCGTGACGTTTCTGGTTGCTCCTCTGCTCCCTCCCATGCCCCCAGTGGAGCTCTTCTCTGCCGGCAGTTTTCTGGTCTTGGGCCAGCAGCTGCTGATCGGTATTGCGCTGGGGTTGATGACCCAGTTTCTGATGGAAAGCTTCGTGATGGCGGGGCAGGTGATAGCCATGCAAACCAGTCTGGGTTTTGCCACCCTGGTGGATCCGATGAATGGCCAGTCGGCCCCTGTGGTCGGTCAGTTTTATCTGATGCTGGCGACTCTGGTATTTCTGGCGCTTGATGGTCATCTGGTGATGCTACGCCTGGTTATCCTCAGTTTTGAGACGCTACCCATCTCCGATAGCGGTCTGTCACTCTCTTCTATGCAAACCCTGAGCGCGTTCCTGGGGGTCATGTATCAGGCCTCGCTGGTGATGGCCCTCTCTGCCATCGTGGCGCTGTTGCTTATCAACTTCGCTTTTGGCGTGATGACCCGGGCAGCCCCCCAGCTCAATATTTTCAGTATCGGTTTTGCCGTCAGCATGATGTCGGGTTTGCTTATCCTCTGGCTTACGATCGGCGGGTTCCTCGGCCATTTCGACACCTTGTGGGAGCGGGTGCAGGAGGTCAGTTGCGAGCTGATTGACACCCAATGTTTCGGAGGTGTCAATGGCTGATACCGACCAGGAACGTACCGAACAACCCACGGGCAAACGACTGCAACAGGCCCGTGAAAAAGGGCAGATTGCACGTTCAAAGGAGCTGGGAACAGCCAGTGTGCTGTTGTCAGCCGTATTTGGCCTGCTGTTTATCAAGGGTTACCTGGCGAACGCCATGCTCAAGGTGGTGACCATGGGCTTCACGCTGAACAGAGAGCAGGCTTTCGATCCCAATGCCATGGTTGCCATGGTGCCGGCGCTGCTGGGGGAACTGGTGTTTCCGCTCGGATTGCTATTCGCTCTGGTCGCTATTGCAGCTTTTATCGGCAATATCCTGATGGGGGGGATGAACTTCTCCACTGAAGCAATGATGCCGAAATTCAGCAAGATGAGCCCCATCAGCGGGTTCAAGCGGATGTTTGGGGTGCAGTCACTGATTGAGCTGGTCAAGTCCATCGCCAAGGTGGTGTTCATCACCCTGTTTGCCTGGTGGATGCTCTCCAGCCAGTTTGATCATCTGCTCAACCTCTCCATGGAGGGATTCCCCGGTGGGATTATAGATGCCCTCGACCTTTTTTTGTGGATGCTGATCATTCTTTGCTGTGCCCTGTTGCCTATTGTGGCCATCGATGTGCCGTTCCAAAAATGGAACCATATGCGTCAGCTCAAGATGACCAAGCAGGAGGTGAAGGACGAGTTCAAGGATAGCGAGGGTAAACCCGAGGTAAAGGGCAAGATCCGCCAGTTGCAGATGCAGATGGCGATGCGCCGGATGATGGGGGATGTACCCAAGGCTGATGTGGTGATCACCAACCCGACTCACTACTCGGTAGCGCTCAAGTATGATGCGGGCAAACCCGGTACTGCGCCCAAGGTCTTGGCCAAGGGAACTGATGAAATTGCAATGAAGATCAGGGAGATAGCTAGAGAATACGAGATACCCATCATGCCGTCACCGGCCTTGACCCGGGCTATCTACCACTCTACCGAGTTGGGCCACGAGATCCCGGAAGGGTTGTTTGCGGCGGTTGCCCAGGTTCTGGCCTATGTCTTCCAGCTCAAGAAATTCCGCCGTGGCCAGGGGCGCCGTCCTCAGCCGCTGGCTAAAGATCTGCCCATTCCGACCGAATATCGCAAATGACAAAGTTCTGACGTTGTCAAAATAAATTCATTGCATTTCAATGTGTTGCATTGTTGGCTTAATGTTTGCTTTAATCTGGCACCAGCAGGTTGACATTGAGAAGAGCGATGGAATTCAAGGCAGTATTGGGCCAGTTAAAACAGTCTCGGGGAGTATTGAGCAAAGGCCTTGGTACCCCTCTGCTGGTATTGGCCGCGCTCGGCATGGTGGTGTTGCCCATCCCGCCACTGATGCTGGATGTGCTCTTCTCCTTCAACATTGCGCTCTCTATCGTGGTGCTGCTGGTATCCGTCTATACCCGGCGCCCCCTCGAATTTGCTGCTTTCCCGACCGTATTGCTGCTGGCCACCTTGCTGCGGCTGGCATTGAACGTGGCCTCGACCCGGGTGGTGTTGCTGGAAGGTCACAATGGCAGTGCAGCGGCAGGCCATGTGATCGAGGCATTCGGTAATGTGGTGATCGGCGGTAACTATGCAGTCGGCATCATCGTCTTTACTATCCTGATGATCATCAACTTTGTGGTTATCACCAAGGGGGCCGGGCGGATCGCGGAAGTGAGCGCCCGTTTTACTCTGGATGCGATGCCGGGCAAACAGATGGCCATCGATGCCGATTTGAATGCCGGCCTCATCAACCAGGAAGAGGCGAAGAAGCGTCGCCAGGATGTGACCCAGGAAGCGGACTTCTATGGCTCTATGGATGGTGCTTCCAAGTTCGTCAAAGGGGATGCCATTGCGGGCATCATGATCCTCTTCATCAACATCATCGGCGGCTTTATCATCGGGATGATGCAGCATCATCTTACCTTCAGGGAGTCTGCCGAGATCTATACCCTGCTGGCGATAGGTGACGGTCTGGTGGCGCAGATCCCCTCCCTGTTGCTCTCTATCGCCGCCGCCATCATAGTGACCCGTCAGAATACCGATCAGGATATGGGCACGGCGGTATTGGGCCAACTGTTCGACAATCCCAAGGCCTTGATCATCTCTGCCGGTATCCTGCTGATGATGGGACTGGTGCCGGGGATGCCGCACTTCGCCTTCCTGAGTCTGGGGGCGATCGCTGCCGCTGGAGCCTGGTGGCTGCTGCGCCGCGAGAAGCTGGCGGTAGCCAAAGCAGCCAGCGGCGAGTTGATGCCGACCAGTACTGACCAGCCATCGCATGAACAGAAAGAGTTGAGCTGGGACGATGTGATGCCGGTAGACATCATCGGGCTGGAAGTGGGTTACCAGCTAATCCCGCTGGTGGATCGCAATCAGGGGGGCGAACTGCTCAACCGGATCAAAGGGGTGCGCAAGAAACTCTCGCAAGAACTGGGCTTTCTGGTGCCTGCCGTCCACATCCGCGACAACCTGGATCTGGCACCAAATCAATATCGCATCACCTTGATGGGAGTCAGTACCGGCGAGGCCAGCGTCTACCATGATAAAGAGATGGCCATCAACCCGGGGCAGGTATTCGGCCAAATTCAGGGGATTGCTACCCGGGATCCCGCGTTTGGACTTGAAGCAGTGTGGGTAGCCAAGGAGCAGGTGTCACAGGCGCAGACCCTGGGGTATACAGTGGTGGATACTGCGACCGTAGTTGCCACCCATTTGAGTCAGATCTTGACCAACCATGCCTCACTGTTGCTCGGCCATGACGAGGTACAACAACTGCTCGACATGATTGGCAAACACCAGAGCAAGTTGGTCGAAGGGCTGGTGCCGGAAGTGATCAGCATGGGTAACCTTGTGAAGGTATTGCAGAATTTGCTCAATGAAGGGGTGCCAATCCGCGATATGCGCACTATCCTGCAGACCCTGGTTGAATACGCGCCGCGCAGTCCGGATCCGGAAGTGCTCACCGCGGCTTGCCGGATTGCCCTGCGTCGTCTGATTGTGCAGGAGATTGCCGGCCCAGACCCAGAGCTACCGGTGATAACATTGGCACCTGAATTGGAACGTATATTGCATCAATCCCTGCAGGCGGGTGGAGGTGATGGTGCCGGTATTGAGCCGGGTCTGGCGGAGCGAATGCAGCGCTCGCTGGTGGAAGCCACTCAACGACAAGAATTGGAAGGCCAACCGGCCGTGCTTCTGACATCGGGGATCTTGCGCAATACCCTGGCAAAATTTGTCAAGAATGCCATTCCTGGATTGCGCGTTCTGTCTTATCAGGAAGTGCCCGACGACAAGCAGATCCGCATCGTCAGTGCGGTAGGGCAGAACTAGTTAGCGGAGACGACGGGTGAAGATTAAGCGGTTTTTTGCCAAGGATATGCGAACGGCTCTGGCCGAGGTCAAGGAGACGCTCGGGCCTGACGCTGTCATCATGTCCAACAAGAAGGTCACCGGAGGGGTAGAGATAGTCGCCGCAGTCGATTATCAATCCCAGGTTCCGGGGCCCAAAGATGCGCCGGTTCGCCGTCAGCTGAACGATGAGAGTGTCAATATTTCGTCTGCTGCTCGGCAGATGACCCGCCCCGAGCCCACAAAGGTTCAGGAACAGAACGAACATTATGCCGATACCCTGGCAGCCTTGCTGGCGCGCCAGCAGAAGCTCAAGCCGGGCAATGGGGCGCCAATGGGCAATACCCAATCGGCCGGTCTGGCCGCTGCCAATGCAGCGCCCAGAACATTGGCCGAGCAGGGGCAATGGGGCGCCGCCCCGGAACCTGTCAAGCCCAAAGCCCGGGTTGCCTCCGCCCAGCGTTCTTCTCAACCTGCTCAGCGGGATCAGGAGATGGAGGGGATGCGCAAGGAGATGGCCAGTATCCGCAAATTGCTGGAGCACCAGATCTCCGGTCTGATGTGGCAGGAAGTTGAGCGACGTGAGCCGATGCGGGCTCTGCTGATCAAGGAGCTCAAAAAGATGGGCTTTGACGATGCGTTTGCCGATCAACTGGCGGGGCTGATCCCTGAAGACATGCCCATCCATCAGGCGATGGCCCAGTTGGCGGAAGTGTTGACGGCTCAGCTCAAGATCAGCGAGGACGAGATTTTACGTCAGGGGGGCGCCGTTGCCCTGCTGGGGCCGACCGGGGTGGGCAAGACCACCACCATCGCCAAATTAGCCGCCCGTTTTGCCATGAAGTATGGTGCCGAGCAGGTGGCCCTTATCACCACTGACAACTACCGGATCGGTGCTCATGAGCAATTACAGACTTATGGCCGGATCATGGGCTGTCCGGTACGTCAGGTGCGTGATGCCGAAGAGCTGGCCAATGCCCTCTATCAGTTCCGCCACCGTCGGCTGGTATTGATCGATACGGCAGGCGTGGGGCAGCGGGATATCCGGCTGACCGAGCAGCTCGATACCCTGGTCAAGAATGCCAAGGTGAGGATCCGCAGCTATCTGGTGATGTCGGCAACCTCCCAGCGTCGGGTAATGCAGGAAGCGGTTGACCATTTCCGGCGCATTCCCTTGAGCGGCTGCATACTTACAAAGTTGGATGAGAGTCTGAATCTGGGCGAAGTAATTAACGTGTGTATCCAGAATGCCTTGCCTATCAGTTACATCACGGATGGGCAGCGGGTTCCGGAAGATATTCAGGTTGCCAATGCGGCGCAGCTTGTCGGCGCGGCCATGGGCTCGCTGGAGCGAGAAACAGAAGAGCCCTATTTCTGGGGCACAGGCTTTGGCGAGGCCGAAGATTCGGAGTTTTATGAGTAACATGTATATGGATCAGGCGAGTGGTCTGCGCAAAATGCGTCAAAACAATCGAGTAAAAGTGATCGCCGTTTCCGGTGGTAAAGGTGGCGTGGGCAAGACCAACGTGACCCTGAACGTGGCCGGAGCCATGGCGGCCCAAGGCAAACGGGTAATGGTGCTGGATGCTGACCTTGGTCTGGCCAACGTCGACGTCATGCTGGGGCTGCGGGTTCATCGCAATCTCTCTCACGTGCTGGCAGGTGAGTGCACTATCGACGACATTATCGTTGAGGGACCGTATGGCATGATGATTGTACCTGCAACCTCGGGGACCCAGTCCATGGTCGAGCTTTCACCGGTACAACATGCCGGACTGATCCGCGCCTTCAGCGAGATGAAGACCCAGGTCGATATTCTGATGGTGGATACGGCGGCGGGGATCTCGGACATGGTGTTGAGTTTCACCCGTGCTGCGCAGGACATCATGGTGGTGGTGTGTGACGAGCCGACTTCCATTACCGATGCCTATGCCCTCATCAAGATCCTCTCCAAAGAGCACGGTGTATTTCGCTTCAAGGTAGTGGCAAATATGGTGCGCAGCCTGCGTGAAGGGCAGGAGCTTTTTGCCAAGCTGACCCGGGTAACCGATCGTTTCCTCGATACGTCACTGGAACTGGTTGCCTGCGTGCCTTATGACACCAATCTGCGTGCCGCCGTGCGCAAGCAGAAACTGATTGTCGAGGCGTTTCCCAAGTCGCCGGCGGCTTTGGCTTTCCGCGCATTGGCCAACAAAGCAGCTAGCTGGCCGGTACCAAACCAGCCTGGCGGTCATCTGGAGTTTTTCCTGGAGAATCTGTTGCAGACTCAGGCCACCACACAGGAAGGTTCCCGTGAATAAAGCCCAAGCGTACTTGCGTCATCAGGATTCCTATCTGCTGGTAGAGCGCCATGCTCCACTGGTCAAGCGGATAGCCCAGCATTTGCTGGCTCGCCTGCCAAGCAGTGTCTTGCTGGATGACCTGATACAGGCAGGTATGATTGGGCTGCTCGAAGCGTCACGGAACTTTGATGGTAGCAAGGGAGCCAGTTTCGAGACCTATGCCGGGATCCGTATCCGTGGTGCCATGCTGGATGAGATCCGGCGTGGTGATTGGGTGCCCCGTTCCGTGCATCGAAACAGCAGAGCGATTGCCGAAGCGATCGAAAATGTGGAGCAAGCCAATGGACGGGATGCTCGCGACGCGGAAGTCGCAGCGCAAATGGGGGTCTCTCTCGCTGATTATCATGTCATGCTGCAGGATGTCTCCTGTGGCAAGATCATCGGTATCGAGGATCTGGGGGTCAGTGAGGATGTGATCGGTAACCCTGATGAAGCTCCGTCAGGCTCGGGGTTTGATGAACTGGCCACAGAACGATTTCAAATTCAACTGTCGGAGCAAATTGGTCGCTTACCGGAGAGAGAAGCCCTGGTTCTCTCTCTTTACTACGATGAAGAGCTGAATTTACGTGAAATTGGCGAGGTTTTGAATGTGAGTGAGTCGCGCGTGAGTCAGATACATAGTCAGGCAATGCACAGACTACGCGCTCGTTTGAGAGATTGGCATCTATAAGTGTTTGTACTGGCTACACTGAGATGAAACTCTAAGGCATAATCCGCATGACACAACCCGTTTTTAGCATCATGTAAGTGAGCCACTGAGGTGGCTATTGAGGAGGGAATTTTGGACAAGAACATGAAAATCCTCATTGTTGACGATTTTTCAACGATGCGCCGGATTATCAAGAACTTGCTTCGCGACCTTGGGTTCAACAATACCCATGAAGCGGATGACGGCAACACAGCATTGCCGATGCTGAAAAATGGTGATTTCCAGTTTGTGGTTACCGACTGGAACATGCCAGGCATGCAAGGTATCGACCTGCTGAAAGCCATTCGTGTCGATGAAAAGCTCAAGCATCTGCCGGTACTGATGGTGACGGCAGAAGCCAAACGCGAGCAGATCATCGAAGCCGCGCAAGCCGGCGTTAACGGTTATATCGTCAAGCCTTTCACTGCAGCAACGCTCAAAGAAAAACTCGACAAAATTTTTGAACGCCTTGGCTAAGGAGCAGCAGGGATGATGGCCAAAACGAAAGCAATGATTTCGCTCGACCAGGCAAGGATGCTTGTTGCTCATCTGGAGCAAGGTGAATTCGAGCTGGCCGATGAACTGCTTGCCAATGTATGTGCCCCCAACGCAGCCGATCTGTTTGAAAAAGTTGGTCAGCTGACCCGACAACTGCATAACTCACTTCAAGAATTTCGTCTCGACCCCCGAATTCCCGATTTGGCCACCCATGACATTCCCGATGCGAGGGAGCGCCTCAATTACGTCATAGATATGACCGACAAGGCTGCTAATCGCACCATGGATGCGGTAGAGGCCAGTCTGCCAATAGCGGATCGCCTGAATGATAATATCCAGCTGGTGATGCCCAACTGGAATGCACTGATGTCCAGAGATATGAGCGTGGGGCAGTTTAAGTCCTTATGCCATCAACTTGATGATTTCATTAAGGCTTCTGAGTCAGATGCCGATAAGTTACGACAACTGCTGACAGAAATTCTGATGGCACAAGACTTTCAGGATTTGACAGGCCAGATGATCCGCAAGGTCATAAAACTGGTTCAGGAAGTTGAAACAAAATTAATAGAAATGCTGACTATGTTTGGTGAGGCTGCAGCTGAGCATTCAACTCGTACTCTCCCTGTGAACGCTGTGAACGGGATTGAAGCCGAAGGCCCAATCATGAATCCAGAGGCGCGTGCCGATGTAGTCAATGGTCAGGATGATGTGGACGATCTGCTGTCTAGCTTGGGATTCTAATGGAGTGACGCATGGCCTTCGAAGTTGATGAAGACATACTGCAAGACTTTCTGGTCGAAGCATCCGAAATATTGGAACAGTTGTCTGAGCAACTGGTCGACTTGGAAAAGCGGCCTGATGACAAGAATCTGTTAAATGCCATCTTTCGCGGTTTCCATACCGTAAAAGGTGGTGCCGGTTTCCTGTCTTTGGGGGAGTTGGTTGACGTATGCCACGGCGCTGAAAACGTATTTGATATCTTGCGTAATGGCAAGCGAACCGTGACTGCCGAACTGATGGACGTGATCCTGCAAGCGCTGGACGCCATAAACGTCATGTTCGCCCAAGTACAAAACCGTGAAGCGCCAAGTCCTGCGTCTGATGATCTGCTCCATGACCTCCACGAGTTGTGCAAGCCTGAAGGAGAAGAGCAACTCCGAACCGCGACAAGTGGCGCTATTGCCATGGAGCAGGAGGCTGTCACTCCTGTTGTTGAGGTTGTCTCCGACCCCGAGGTTGTTGAACCGATAAACCAGGCCAGCGATCCTGCTCCTGTTAACGGGGGCGGATCCATAGACGAGATTTCAGCTGATGAATTCGAGCGTCTGCTGGATGAGCTGCATGGCGTGGGGGGCACACCAACCAAGAGTGCGGCAGGAGCGACTGTTGCTGGCGAATCTGGCGATATAACCGATGATGAGTTTGAGGCCTTGCTGGATCAACTCCATGGTCAGGGACAGCACATGGGGGCGCCAGAGGTGAATCCTCTGAAGTCGGTGCAAAAAGAGGTGGACGAGCTTATCGATGATGATGAGTTTGAACGCCTGCTTGATGAATTGCATGGTCGTGGCCAAGGTCCTCAGAGTAGTATGGCACCTGCCGCACCTGCCGCACCTGCCGCACCTGCCGCACCTGCCGCACCTGCCGCACCTGCCGCACCTGCCGCGGTGACTGCGCCCAAACCGACAACACCTGTAGCCAAACCTGCACAGGCTGACCCCGCAAAACCTGCCGAAGCAGCCAAGGCATCAGCGCCTGCCGCCAAGGCTACGCCAGCTCCTGGCGAAAACAGTGCAGTGCAAAGCGATACGACGGTGCGGGTGGATACCAAGACCCTTGATGTCATTATGAACATGGTAGGTGAGTTGGTACTGGTTCGTAACCGGCTGGTGAGTCTGGGTATTGCCAGTAATGATGAAGAGATGTCAAAGGCGGTTGCCAATCTGGATGTGGTAACGGCTGACCTGCAAGGTGCGGTGATGAAAACCCGCATGCAGCCAATCAAGAAGGTATTTGGTCGTTTCCCGCGCGTGGTACGTGATCTGGCCAGAACCCTCAAAAAAGAGATTGAGCTGGTGATGGTTGGGGAAGAGACCGACCTCGACAAAAACCTGGTGGAGGCGCTCGCCGATCCTCTTGTTCACCTTGTTCGCAACTCCTGCGATCACGGGGTCGAAATGCCGGATGTGCGAGAGAAAGCGGGCAAGCCGCGGCAAGGGACGATCACCCTTAGCGCCTCCCAGCAAGGCGATCATATCCTGCTTTGCATTGAGGATGATGGCGCCGGGATGGACCCGGAAAAACTCAAGTCTATTGCGATCAGCCGCGGTGTGCTGGATGCAGATACTGCCGCGCGCATGAGTGATAACGATGCCTATAACCTGATCTTTGCCCCCGGATTTTCGACCAAGTCCGAGATCTCCGATATCTCTGGCCGTGGTGTCGGAATGGATGTGGTCAAAACCAGTATTGTCAGCCTCAATGGGTCAGTGCACATCGATTCTACCTGGGGTAAAGGCACCCGTCTCGAAATCAAGGTTCCGTTGACGCTAGCCATTCTGCCGACCCTGATGGTTGAAGTGGGTGAGCAGACCTTCGCGCTTCCCCTTGGTTGTGTGAACGAGATTTTCCATCTGGATCTGAAGAAGGCCAATATGGTCGATGGTCAGCTCACCATCATTGTGCGTGATAAGGCGATTCCCCTCTTTTATCTACACAAGTGGTTGATCCGTGGTACCAACAAGCGCTCACGTCAGGATACCGGGCATGTGGTGATCGTGCAGATTGGCACTCAGCAAATCGGGTTTGTGGTCGACAGCCTGATTGGTCAAGAAGAGGTGGTGATCAAGCCGCTCGATAATCTGCTGCAAGGCACCCCTGGCATGGCCGGGGCGACCATTACCAGTGATGGTGGAATTGCCCTTATTCTGGATGTGCCGAGTCTGCTCAAAGCATATGCGCGTAGACATTAATCGCTCAGGCCCAAGGAGTTAGAAAAACAACAATGGCAGTCAAGGTATTAGTTGTCGACGATTCGAGCTTCTTTCGCCGTCGGGTGAGCGAGATCATCAATCAGGATCCCATGCTGACGGTGATTGATACGGCCCAGAATGGACGTGAGGCGGTGGACAAGGCCATGTCGCTGCGCCCTGATGTGATCACCATGGACATCGAGATGCCCGTGATGGATGGTATCAGTGCAGTGCGGGAGATAATGGCCAAGTGCCCAACTCCCATTCTGATGTTCTCCTCACTGACTCATGAAGGCGCCAAGGCAACGCTGGATGCACTGGACGCCGGTGCTCTTGACTTCTTGCCCAAAAAATTTGAAGACATTGCCAGAGACAAGGACGAGGCGGTCAGACTGTTGCAACAACGGGTGAAGGAGATTTCCCGCAAGCGCTTCCTGATGACATCCGCTGCTCGCCCCAAAGCATCTGAACCGGTTCGTCCGCTAGGTAGCACAGCCGCCAGAGCTCCTGAGCGTCAGTCTGAGCTGCAACGCACTGTACCAAGTGCCTCATTCAAGCGAAGTGGCAAGAGTTATCAGTTGGTGGCGATCGGGACTTCTACCGGCGGCCCGGTAGCCTTGCAAAATGTGCTGACCAAGTTGCCGGGGGATTTTCCTCACCCAATCTTGCTTATCCAGCATATGCCAGCCACCTTCACCGCAGCTTTTGCTGCCCGTCTGAACGGATTATGCCAGATAGGTGTCAAGGAGGCCGAGGATGGAGACGTCCTCAAACCGGGCCATGCCTACCTGGCTCCCGGTGGCAAGCAGATGCTGTTGGAGGGTCGTGGTGCAGGCGCCCGTATTCGCATCGTTGATGGCAACGACAAGGTAAATTACAAGCCTTGCGTGGACATTACCTTTGCCTCTGCGGCCAAGACCTATGCCGACAAGGTATTGGCGATTGTGCTAACCGGTATGGGGGCTGATGGCCGTGATGGTGCCAGACTGCTGAAAGAGCAGGGCTCTACAATCTGGGCTCAGGATGAGGCTTCCTGCGTGGTATATGGCATGCCTCAAGCGGTTGCAAAGGCAGGTATTGCCAGTGAATCACTTCCTCTGGACAAGGTGGCCCAGCGTATTCTGGTTGAGTTGGGGCGCTAATCATGGGCTTGCTCGGTCTGCTCCTCGCACTGGGGGCTATTGCTATTGCCCAGCTGTGGCATGGTGGCTCCCTGTTGACGTTGTTGGACGGGCCTGCTTTTCTCATTGTTCTTGGCGGTACAGTTGGTGCCGTTACATTGCAGACCCCTGCCAAGTTTGTTTTGCTGGCATTGCGCCAGTGTCTATGGATTTTCAATCCGCCACGGCAGGATCTCTCTGCCCAGGCTGAACGGCTACAATCCTGGGCTGCCTTTGCACGCCAGCAGGGGCTGCTGGCCCTCGAAAATCAGGCTGAGCAGGAGGAGGACCATTTTACCCGCCAAGGGTTGAACATGATTGTCGATGGTGTCTCCACGGAGGATATTCGCATGTTGCTCGAAGCCGATATCGATATCGAGCAGGAGCGTAATGAACATGCGGCCCGGGTGTTCGAAGCCATGGGGGGATATAGTCCGACTATCGGGATTATCGGCGCTGTCTTGGGCCTTATCCAGGCCATGTTTCATCTTGAAGAGCCATCTGCTCTGGGGGCTGGCATCGCAGTGGCATTTGTGGCAACCATCTATGGTGTCGGGTTTGCCAACCTGATCTATCTACCGATAGCCAACCGGTTGCGAGCGTTTCACTATCACTATGCACTGTTTCAGGAGATGACCCTGGAAGGGCTGTTAGCCATTGCCCATGGTGAGAATGGTTTACAGGTTGAACGTCGGCTCAGGGCCTATTTGAAAGGAGAGTAGCCATGCGCAAGCGCTATCGTTTGCACTTGCAGGGGCGTGAACACCTTGACCGCTGGCTGGTCTCCTATGCCGATTACATGACGCTGATATTTGCTCTGTTTGTGGTGCTCTACTCTGTTGCGCTGGTGAACAAGGACAAATATCGTGCGGTGATAGATGGCATGAGTCAGGCGTTCAGTGTCATGCAGTCTCGCAGTGATGGTCTGCTGGAGGGGCAGGGCAATTCACTGTTGGAGAATGCTGTTTCTGCCTCCCCCTCGTTGCTGGAAAGCGCAACGTCCCCCTCTCCTTCACTTGCCCCCATTTCTGGTGTCCCTGTGCTGCAAGATGGCACGACACTTGCCAAACTTGATATGCAGTTGCAAGAGAGCATGGGGTCACTGGTGGATGCCGGGATAGTCAAAATGACGCAAGACGAGAACTGGCTGACTGTGGAACTCAGTTCAGGTCTGCTGTTTGGCAGTGGTAGCGCCTTTATGGGACCGAATGCTGCACCGGTAATCAATACTCTTTCAAGTATTCTCAAACCGGTCGATAACTATGTAAGGGTTCGGGGATATACAGATAACCAACAGATAAATAATGAAATTTATCGTTCTAATTGGGCGCTTTCTGCTGCGAGGGCCGAAGCGGTGCTCAATGGCTTGATTGCTGATGGCATCGCACCCCAGCGTCTGGCATTTGAGGCATATGGCGAGTTTTCCCCTTTTGCCGATAACAGCACCGAGCAAGGCCGGCTGCAAAATCGCAAGGTCGTGGTCGCAATCTCCAAATTCGCCTGGGTGCCGCCAGCTCCTGTGTCGGTAAAGCCCCCGGTGGTTGCCGAGCCGGTTCCTGCGGTGCAGCAGGCGGTGGATGCTGGAGAGATAAAGGTTATCTCTTTGCCCGGTGGCGGCATACGTATAACAACAAGGCAGGATTGATACAGTGATTGTTTGGACGGTTGCCAACCAGAAAGGTGGTGTGGGTAAAACCACCACAGTGGTCTCGCTTGCCGGGATCCTGGCCCAGCGTGGTCAGCGAGTGCTGTTGATTGACACCGACCCTCACGCCTCGCTGACTGCATATCTTGATTTTGATTCAGATCGTCTGGATGGAACCCTCTATGAGTTGTTTCAAGCTGTCAAACCGACAGCCGAGCTTGTCAATAAACTGACGCTCAAGACCAAGTTCGAGAATATCAATTTACTACCCGCATCTATTACCCTGGCGACTCTTGATCGGGTAATGGGAAATCGTGAGGGAATGGGGCTGGTGCTGAAGCGGGCGCTGCTGCGCATTCAGGATCAATATGATTATGTGCTGATCGACTGCCCGCCTGTGCTTGGGGTGATGATGGTCAATGCGCTGGCTGCCTGCGATCGTATTCTTGTGCCGGTTCAGACCGAGTTTCTCGCTCTCAAAGGGTTGGAGCGGATGATGAAGACATTCGAGATCATGCAGCGTTCCAAGCGTGACAAGTTCCGTTATACCGTGATCCCGACTATGTTCGACAAGCGTACCCGGGCCTCACTGATGACCTTGAAATCGATCAAGGATCAATATGGTGAATCGGTGTGGAATGCGGTGATCCCTATTGATACCAAGTTTCGGGATGCCAGCTTGTTGCACATCCCTCCATCCATTTATTCCCCCGGGAGTCGTGGTACCTATGCCTATGAGACGCTGCTCAACCATCTTGATGCCCTTGAACGGCAACGGGTTCATGAGGTGACGGCATGAGAGATACCATTCAAGTACGGGCAATGGATGACTATTTCCACTCCCTGCTGCTCGATGAGCCGCTGGTCATGGATGAGGTGGAAGACGTTCAATCCGCCCCTGTTTTACAGTTGCAACATCAGCCCCAGAGTGTCCCCGAGGTGGTCGCTGCACCTTATTTGGAAAGCGATCCACGGCTTGCCCAGCTCGGTGAGCTATTGGCTCAGGTGGGACAAGTTCAGTTTGAAAATGATGCCTTCACTCAGGAGGTGACACTGACGGCCCCATTGGAGATTGTGGCCGAGGAGTCATTGTTGCCGGTTGAGCCTGAATGGCCTGAGGAGGTGCTGCTGCCCGAAGTTGCAGAGCCCCACACCACCATCTTGACTGAAACTGCGTTGGAGGTTGCTCCGGTAGAAGCAACTGAACCTGTCACTTGGGAGAATATCGATACCGGTAAAGAGTTTCAGGCCCTCTTTTTTGAAGTCGCGGGCGTGACGTTTGCGGTGCCGTTGACCGAGCTTGGTGGTATTCACCAGCTGGGCGAGATCACCTCCCTGTTTGGCCAGCCGGGCTGGTACAAGGGGATCATGACCTCCCGCGAGCAGAAGATGAATGTGGTCGATACCGCCCAGTGGGTCATGCCGGGTCAGCATCTCGAGATGGATGATTACAAGTATCTGATTATGCTGGGTGAATCCCCTTGGGGGCTGGCTTGTCATCATCTCAAAGGGACTGAATTGTTACACCGTGACCAGGTTAAATGGCGCCATCAGGAGGGCAAGCGCCCTTGGTTGGCGGGCATGGTCAAAGAAAAAATGTGTGCCCTGTTACACGTTCGTGAACTGCTCTTGTTGCTGGAGCGTGGGGTTAACATAGAAGGTCGCTGATAACTTCTGCAATCGAGCTGTTTTATTGCTAGTTTTAGCAGTAGACGTTTTCATAAAAGGAATAAAAACATGACAGAAAAGCGCAATATCGCACAGAATCTGGCCGAAGATGAAGTGCTGCAATGGGTAACCTTCCAGCTGGAAAACGAAACCTACGGCATCAATGTGATGCAGGTTCAGGAGGTGTTGCGCTACACCGAAATTGCACCGGTGCCGGGGGCGCCTGAGTACGTACTGGGGATCATCAACCTGCGTGGCAATGTGGTGACTGTCATCGATACCCGTTCCCGTTTCGGTCTGCCTTCCGGTGATGTGAGCGAAAATTCCCGTATTGTTATCATCGAGGCCGAGAAGCAGGTGATTGGCATCATGGTCGACAGCGTGGCAGAAGTGGTATATCTGAAATCTTCCGAAATCGATGCTGCTCCAGCTGTAGGTACCGAAGAGAGCGCCAAGTTTATTCAGGGGGTGAGCAACCGCGATGGGCAACTGCTGATCCTGGTTGACTTGAACAAGCTGCTCTCCGATGAAGAGTGGGAAGATATCGGTTCCCTCTGATAAGTAAGGTGATGTTTTGATAATCGAGATGGTTGCCTTGGGGATGTCCCTGATTGCCTTGGCGTTTGCCTCTTATATCTGGTTCAAGAGCAAGCGTAGCAAGCAGGAGTCCGAGGCTAGTGTGGCTACGCTGCAAGGTCAGTTGGAAAGCTTGCGCAAGCAGATGATGGAGCTTCATACCGGCGCCATCGGCATGGGACAGCGGTTACAGTCGGTAGAAGGGGCGATGCAGCAGGTCAATGAACGCCAGCAAGAATTGACCATGCAGGATCCCGAGCGACGGCTTTACAGTCGAGCGGCCAAGATGGTCGAACTGGGCGCCGACCTTGATGAGGTCATGAGTGAGTGTGAGTTGCCAAAGGCAGAAGCCGAGCTCTTGATATCGTTGCGAAAAGGCCGCTCTTGATGATTCAGGAAGGCAACTTGCCTTCCTGAATTTTTTCTGTTGCATGTATGGCGCTCTTTCATGGAGCGCCATGTACAGTGATCGAGAAGAATAGTTATTTGCTAATACTGGTTTGTTATGAGGTTTCCAGTTTGATCTATTTGGATGCCTTTGATTGTCATCATTTTCCACGCCTATTTTTCCTTGTGCGCGATCTTCTCCACAAAAACAGTGGATGAAGGGCATCTTGGAAAAGACGTATTCCAATACTGTGTTAAGATGCAAGCCGCTTCATTTTCTCTGAAAAAATCTCCATGCTGCTTCAAGTTAACAATCTGAGCTGCGTGCGTGAAGATCGCACTCTGTTTGAACATCTCTCCTTTGCGGTAGTTCCCGGTGATCTGGTGCAAATTGAAGGTCCCAACGGGGTTGGCAAGACCAGCCTGCTGCGTCTGCTGACTGGCCTGTCTCAGCCGTTTTCCGGTGAAGTGTGCTGGAATGGTGAAAATATTCGCCATTGCCGTGATGAGTACCATGCCAATCTGCTCTATCTCGGTCATCAGCCCGGGGTCAAAGCTGCCTTGACTCCGCTCGAAAATCTCGCCTTTTACCAGAAGCTGCATCATGTATCCCGGCAGACAGTGGATTTGTGGCAGGTGCTTGCCCAGGTTGGGTTGGCCGGTTTTGAAGAGAACCCGACCGGACAGCTCTCGGCAGGTCAACAGCGTCGGGTGGCTCTGGCCAGGCTCTGGCTCAGTGACAAACCGGCTCTCTGGATCCTGGATGAGCCTTTTACCGCCATTGATAAGCAGGGGGTCAAGGTGCTGGAGAGGTTGTTTCTGGCTCATGCCGAGCGGGGGGGGATGGTGATCCTCACCACTCATCAGGATATGACGCTGATGCAGGGTCGACTGAAAACACTCTCGCTTACGCCCTTGCTGCAGGAGTAGTTTCGATGTTGCGTGCCGTCATGTATTTGATCCACCGCGAGTTATTGATGGCCCTGCGCCAGCGTGCAGATATTCTTAACCCGCTCTGGTTTTTCCTTATTGTCATCACCCTGTTCCCACTCGGTATCGGCCCTGAGCCCAAGTTGTTGGCTCGCATTGCTCCCGGCATCATCTGGGTGGCAGCCTTGCTGGCGGCCATGCTGTCGCTGGAGCGACTGTTTCGCGACGACTTTGGCGACGGTTCGTTGGAGCAGATCATGTTGATGCCCCATTCACTCGGGTTGCTGGCGCTGGCCAAAGTGATTGCTCACTGGTTACTGACTGGATTGCCGCTGCTGCTGATTTCGCCCTTGCTGGCAATTTTGCTATCGCTGGATATGAACAGTTATCTGGCGGTAGTCGCCACTCTGGCACTCGGCACACCGGTGCTGAGCCTGCTCGGTGCAGTCGGGGTTGCCCTGACGGTCGGGTTGCGCAAGGGCGGAGTGCTGCTCAGTCTGCTTATCCTGCCGCTCTATATTCCGGTACTGATTTTTGCCACCTCTGCAATTGATGCGGCGGGGATGGGCTTGCCCTATGGCGGACAGCTTGCCATTCTGGCCGCCATGCTGGTTGGTGCCCTGACGCTGACGCCGTTGGCCGTTTCGGCCGCATTGAGGGTCAGTCTTAACTGATGATCTATTGGTAGAACGCAACATGGTTTCGCATGGGGCATTCTTTTCCAGAAATAAAGTTGCGATGGATCAAGCGGATTGCCGCTTATTGCTTTCGAGGTATTTGATGTTATCCCGAGGTCAGTATGTTAGGCCTCGCCAAACAATTAATAACAAAAAGGTTTGTGAGTTATGTGGAAATGGTTGCACCCTTACGCTAAACCCGAACGGGCCTATCGGCTGGCTGGGACCCTGTTGCCCTGGTTTGCTGTGATAAGTCTGCTATCGTTCATCATCGGCACTGTCTGGGGACTGGCTTTTGCACCCGCCGATTATCAGCAGGGTGACTCCTTCCGGATCATCTATATCCATGTTCCTTCCGCCATTCTTTCGATGGGGGCCTACTCCACCATGGCAGTTGCCGCCTTTATCGGGCTGGTATGGCAACTGCGGATGGCGGACATGACGGTGGCGGCTATCGCACCTGTCGGCGCTGTGTTCACTTTTATTGCACTGTTTACCGGTGCCGCCTGGGGCAAGCCCATGTGGGGAACCTGGTGGGTGTGGGATGCACGGCTCACCTCTGAGCTGATCCTGCTGTTTCTCTATCTCGGCGTGATTGCCCTCTACAACGCCTTCAGTGACAAGGTGGTTGCTGGCCGTGCTGCCGGCATTCTGGCACTGGTGGGGGTGATCAACCTCCCCATCATTCACTACTCGGTGGAGTGGTGGAACACCTTGCACCAGGGGGCCACTATCACCAAGTTTGACAAACCCTCCATCTCTCCCGAGATGCTTTGGCCACTGCTCATCATGATCTTGGCGTTTGTTGCCTTTCTCGGGGCCCTTACCCTGATGCGTTTTCGAAACGAGCTCTTGATGCGGGAGTGGCATCGTCCCTGGGTTCAAGAGATTGCCGAACAGGAGAAGTAAGCATGCACTTTGCCTCATTCAGTGACTTTTTGGCGATGGGCGGTTACGCCTTCTACGTCTGGCTCTCCTTCGGTCTGACCCTGCTCTGTCTGGTCGGTATCATCATTTCTACCCGCATGAAAACCCGTCGTCTGTTTAATGAGTTACGCAGCAAGCAGGCACGCGAGAGCCGTCGCAAGGCGGCCCGGCAGATGGAGAACACCCTATGAACCCGAGACGCAAAAAACGCCTCACCATCATTCTGGCCATCACCCTGGGCCTCGCCACCGTGAGCGGCCTGGTGCTTTACGCCCTCAGTCAGAATATCGACCTCTTCTATACCCCGAGCGAGCTGGTGGAAGGGAAGGGGCCGGACAAGATCAAACCGGAAGAGGGGCAGCGCCTGCGCATTGGTGGTCTGGTGGTCCCCGGCACTGTCAAGCGCGATCCGAACAGCCTCAAGGTTAGCTTCAACCTGATCGACAATGGTGGTCATCAGGTGATGGTGCAATTTGATGGCATCCTGCCGGATCTGTTCCGCGAGGGGCAGGGGATTGTGGCGCAAGGAACTCTCAAGGATGCCACCACGGTCGAAGCGTTCGAGGTACTGGCCAAACACGATGAAAACTACATGCCGCCAGAAGTGGCCGATGCCACCAGTGGCATGCACTTCAAACCTGAATACACCGATGCGCAGTTGAAGGGGAATAAGCCATGATCCCGGAATTAGGACAGTTTGCGCTGATCCTGGCCTTTGCCACCTCCCTGTTGCTGGGTAGCTATCCGCTGCTTGGCGCAAGTCGGGGGCGTCTTGGCATGATGTCGGCGGCTCGTCCGCTCGCCTATGCCCAGTTTTTGTTGCTGCTGCTGTCGTTTCTCTGCCTGACCTGGGCCTTTATCGATAACGACTTTACCGTGCAGTATGTGGCCACTAACTCCAACAGCTTGCTGCCGCTCGCCTATCGTATCTCGGCGGTGTGGGGGGCCCACGAAGGTTCCCTGCTGCTGTGGGTACTGACCCTAGGTGGCTGGACTGCGGCGGTAGCCATGTTCAGCCGCCGTCTGCCGCTCGATGCGGTGGCGCGGGTGCTCGGCGTGTTGGGGCTGATCTCGGTCGGTTTCACCGCCTTCGTGCTGTTCACCTCTGATCCCTTCACCCGCACCTTGCCCTATTTTCCGGTCGATGGCCGTGACCTCAATCCGCTGCTGCAGGATCCGGGTCTCATCTTCCATCCGCCGATGCTCTACATGGGTTATGTAGGATTCTCGGTGGCATTTGCCTTCGCCATAGCCTCATTGATGACCGGTCGTCTTGATGCAACCTGGGCCCGCTGGTCGCGCCCCTGGACCATGGCGGCCTGGGTATTCCTGACCCTCGGCATAGTGCTGGGCTCCTGGTGGGCCTACTACGAGCTCGGTTGGGGCGGCTGGTGGTTCTGGGATCCGGTAGAAAATGCCTCCTTCATGCCCTGGTTGGCGGGTACCGCTCTGCTGCATTCGCTGGCGGTGAGCGAGAAGCGCGCCACCTTCAAGGCGTGGACCGTGCTGCTGGCCCTTTCGGCCTTCTCGCTGAGCCTGCTCGGTACCTTCCTAGTGCGCTCCGGCGTGCTGGTGTCGGTGCATGCGTTTGCCTCCGACCCGACCCGCGGCCTGTTTATTCTCGGCTTCCTGCTGGCGGTGATCGGTTCATCCTTGCTGCTGTTTGCCTTTAAAGGTTCGCAGGTGAAAAGCCACGGCAAGCATGAGCTGTGGAGTCGCGAAACCCTGCTGCTTTGTAACAACATCATGCTGGTGGCTGGCCTGCTGACTGTGCTGCTTGGCACCTTGCTGCCGCTGGTGCACAAGGAGCTGGGGCTGGGGAGCATCTCTATCGGTACTCCCTTCTTCAACCATATCTACAGTTGGCTGATCATTCCGTTTGCCCTGCTGCTGGGGGTTGGTCCGCTGTTTCGCTGGCGCCGCCAGGAGCTTGGCGAGCTCAAGGGCAAGGTGATTCTTGCGCTGGTGCTGAGCCTGGCAGCAGCCCTGCTGTTGCCGCTGATCTTTGCCGAAACCTTCAAGCCGTGGGCTGCGGTGGGGATTGGTCTGGGGGCCTGGGTCATCGTTACCAGCCTGCAGGAGACCTGGGTGCGCGCGACCCACAAGCACAGCTTTGCGGTCGGTGTGCGCAAGCTTGGCAACAGTCACTGGGCTATGATCCTTGGCCATGTGGGGCTGGCAGTCAGCATCATAGGTATCGCCTGCACCCAGAACTACAGCATCGAGAAGGATCTGCGGATGCAGGCGGGTGATCGGGTGCACTTTGCCGATTACGAGTTCGTTTTTGCCGGGATCAAAGAGAAGAACGGCCCCAACTACGATGGCTTCAAGGGCGTGCTGGAAGTGCACAAAAATGGCAAGCAGGTCGCCCTGCTCAAGCCCGAGAAGCGGATGTACACAGTGACCCGGATGCCGATGACCGAAGCGGCCATCGATGCCGGTTTCACGCGAGATCTTTATGCGGCCCTTGGCGAGCAGCTAGACAACAATGCCTGGGCAGTGAGGATCTACTACAAGCCGTTCGTGCGCTGGATCTGGTTCGGCGGCGTCTTTATGGCTATCGGTGGCGTGCTGGCGATGCTCGACAAGCGTTACCGTTTCGGCCGTCGTGAGGAGGAAGCCAAGGCATGAACAAAAAGGTCTGGTTGTTTTTAATTCCCTTTATCGTTTTTTTGCTGGGGGCTGTGTTCCTGTTCAAGGGGCTCTACTCCGATCCCACCAAGCTCGAATCCGTGATGGTGGGCAAGGAGGTACCGGTGTTTACCCTGCAGGACATTTACGATCTGAACAAACAGCACGATCGCAGTATCCTGACCGGTCGCCCCATGCTGCTCAACGTCTGGGCCACCTGGTGCCCGACCTGCTACGGCGAGCACACCTACCTCAAACAGTTGGCAGGGCAGGGCATTCCCATCATCGGCATGAACTACAAGGATGAGCGCGACAAGGCGATCAAATGGCTGGCGGAGCTGGGCAACCCCTATCTGGTCAATCTCTATGATCCGGACGGCATGCTGGGACTGGATCTTGGGGTGTACGGCGCGCCGGAGACCTTCTTTATCGACAGCAAGGGGATCATCCGTTATCGCCACGTGGGGGATATCAATCCCGAGAACTGGGTGTCGACCCTCAAACCCATCTTTGATGCCATGAAGTGAGGGGCGTGCTGATGAGAGTATTTATTGCTTCCCTGCTGCTGTTGCTGGGATGGGTGGTACAAACGCCGGTCATGGCTGCTATCGATGTCTACACCTTCGACAACGACAATCAGGAGCAGGTCTTTCGCGAACTGACCAAAGAGCTGCGCTGCCCCAAGTGCCAGAACCAGGATATCGCCGATTCCAATGCGGGGCTGGCCAAGGACTTGCGCGACAAGACCTACCAGATGGTGCGCGAGGGTAAGGATAAAGAGGAGATCGTGGACTATATGGTTGCCCGCTATGGCAACTTTATTCTCTATAACCCGCCCCTGATGGCATCGACCCTGATCCTCTGGCTTGGCCCGCTGTTAGTGATCGTTATCGGCATCGGCGTGGTGGTGATACGTAGCCGACGCTCTGCGGCAACGTCAGAGCCTGTGGAAAGCACCCTGAGCGATGAAGAGCAGCGTCGCCTGGCCGAGCTGCTCAAAGAGGAAGAGAAACAATGACCGCCTTTTGGATTGTGATTGCGGCCCTGCTGGTGCTGGTGAGTCTGGCTCTGGTGTTACCGTTGTGGCGCAGTGAGGGAAACCAGAGCATCAGTCGCTCGGCGCTCAACAAACAGCTCTATCGTCAGCGCTTGCTAGAGATTGGCGAGGAGCGAGAGCAGGGTGTGCTTGCCGAGGAGCCCGAATCGCTGGTCGAGTTGCAGCGCAGCCTCTTGGATGATATTCCCGATGTGGAGCAGACAGCCCGCAGTGGCAAGAGTCTGAGCTGGATCCCAGGTGTGCTGGTGCTGGTGGTGGTGAGCCTGGGTATCTACTACAAGCTGGGTTCATGGCAGGAGGTGAGCCGCTGGCAGGATGCCAGCAACCGTCTTGGTGAGCTCAGCAACCGGATTCTTGTGGAGCGTGATGCCCAGGTAACCGAGCAGGATCTGCTGGACTTCACGCTGGCACTGCGTACCCGCCTAAAGGATGAACCGAACGACTACCGCGGCTGGTTGCTGCTCGGACGTTTGGCGCTGGATGGCAATGATCCCGAGATGGCCAACGATGCGCTGTCGCGTGCCTACAAGCTTGCTCCCCAGAAATCGCTGGTGGCGGTGCCCTATGCCCAAGCGCTGATGATGACGGGGGAGGAGGTGCAGGCCGATGCACTGCTGCGTGCAGCCATCGCGCAGGAGCCTGATAATATCGAGGCGCGCTCCGTCTATGCCTTTATGGCGCTGCAGAAAGAGGACTTCCAGACCGCGCTGTCTCGCTGGCAGGCGATGTTGCCCTTGATGGAAAAAGGCTCTCCCCGTTATGTGATGGTTGAGCGCTCCATGGAGTATGCCCGCACGCAGCTCAAGCAGCGTGGCATAGAGGTGACGAATTCAGGCGTAGCCAAAACGGGAACAGAGCAGGTAAAGCAGTCTGACGTTAATGAGGGAGAGTTCCCCATCCACATCACGCTGGCTGCGGGCATCCAGATGCCGGAAGATGCTCACCTCTTCGTCTTTGCCGTGGTGCCCAACGGACCACCCATGCCCATCGCGGTGAAACGTATCGCTGGGCCAACCCTGCCTGTCACCCTTTCACTGGGGGATGGTGACGCCATGATGGAGGGCAGCAAGCTGGAAGCGTATCCAGAACTGCAGTTCAAGGCGCGTCTCTCGCGTGGTGGCAATGTGATGAACAAGGAAGGAGCCTTCGAAGGGGTATCCGTGCCGGTCAAGACGGCCGAGATCCCTGCTGCTCCGATTGACATCCGCATCGATCACGCCCTCTAATATGCCTTTGGATAACCCGGCTCCTGGATAGGGGCCGGGTTATCTATACTTCTGATAAATCAAAATAAAACGTCAGGACAATCATATGTATCTTCGTTCAGGGGCCATACTGGCAGCCCTCTTGCTGGCTGGCTGTGCCGGTGGTCCACCCAAGCCTGGCCCAGAGAGTCTGGATCTCAATCCCGGCATGAATAATCCGGGCGCAACCAGTACGGCGGCCGATCCGCGCGATCCCTTCCAGGGGGCCAACCGGGCCATGTGGGCGGTCAACTATGATGTGCTGGAGCCCTATGTAGCACGTCCTGTGGTACATGCTTACGCTCGCTATATTCCGGTGGGGGTGAAGGATGGCATTGCCAACTTTGTTGCCAACTTTGATGAGCCAAGCAGCATGGTGAACCATCTGATCACCGGTGATTTGAAGGGGGCAGGGACCAACCTGGGGCGCTTTACCCTCAACACCACCGTCGGTCTGTTGGGTATCTTCGATGTGGCCAAACATGCCGGCCTCGAGCGCAACAAGCTGGAGATGGACACAGTGCTGGGCAGGGCCGATATCGGTAATGGTGCCTACATCATGGTGCCTGTTTACGGTCCGACCACCACTCGGGAGCTGGTTGGTGACACCATTGACACCATCTACTTCCCCTATGCCTTGCTGACTATCCCGTTAAGGGTTACTCATTGGGTTCTGGATGGCTTGGGCAATCGCGCCAAGCTGATCGATCAGGAGCGGATCATCGACAACTCCCTCGACCCCTATGCGCTAACCAAGGACTTCTACCTGCAATATAACCAGGGCAAGGTGACGGGCAAGCAGACCGAGCTGAAAGCGTCTCAGCAAGAGCAGGCCGACGATGCCAATCTGGATGAATACATGGACGAGCTGGACCAGTAAACTGGCTATCTCGATATGTAAAAGGCGCCTGCGGGCGCCTCTTTCATTTACGCAGCCATCTAGATATAAAAAAACGCCCCGCAGTGCGGGGCGTTTTGGCAAGCGAGGCTGATTAGGCAGCCAAGTTCTTGGCCACGAATTCCCAGTTAACCAGAGCCCAGAAGGTTTCCATGTACTTCGGACGCAGGTTGCGGAAGTCGATGTAGTAGGCGTGCTCCCACAGGTCAACGGTCAGCAGCGGGGTGGTACCGGCTTCAGTCAGCGGGCAGCCAGCGTTGGAGGTGTTGACGATAGCCAGAGAGCCGTCAGCTTTTTTCACCAGCCAAGTCCAGCTGGAACCGAAGTTGCCGATGGCTGATTTGGTGAAGGCATCTTTGAACTCGGCGAAGGAGCCGAATGCCTTGTTGATAGCATCAGCCAGGGCGCCAGTCGGCTCGCCACCGCCATTCGGGGAGAGGCAGTGCCAGTAGAAGGTGTGGTTCCAGATCTGGGCGGCGTTGTTGAAGATGCCGCCGTTGGAGGTCTTGATGATCTCTTCCAGAGACTTGCCTTCAAACTCGGTACCCGGCACCAGATTGTTCAGGTTGACCACGTAGGTGTTGTGGTGCTTGCCGTGGTGATATTCCAGAGTTTCCTGGGAGATGTGCGGTTCCAGAGCGTTGATTGCATAGGGCAGAGCGGGAAGTTCGAATGCCATTTTCTACTCTCCATTGGCTGGACCGTGCGAAGGCGACGGTTGCAAGACATTGCGTACTCTTTTCTATATGTGAAAAGAGTTGTTTTTAAAATGATGGGGCTGGGTAGCCCAAAGCCAAGGGATTGTAGCAGTATCAAAGATGGCCTAACAACTCTTGATTGGCGCCATGATCGCGATCAATCCTGTGTGGGTTCTTTGCACAATTCGAGCCGGGTCACCCCTTTGTCAGTTTGTGCTCGGGCAAGATTGCAGTAGAATGGCCGCCGAAATCGCTCTAGTGAGGCACCTATGGAAACTATTGAAAAGATTAAGCAGCAGCTGGCTGACAACCCCATCATCATCTACATGAAGGGCTCCCCCAAGCTACCCAGCTGTGGCTTCTCTGCCCAGGCCTCCCAGGCTCTGATGTCCTGCGGCGAGCCGTTTGCCTACGTTGATATCCTGCAGAATCCGGATATCCGCGCCGAATTGCCAAAATTCGCCAACTGGCCGACCTTCCCGCAACTGTGGGTTGAAGGTGAGCTGATCGGTGGCTGTGACATCATGATCGAGATGTTCCAGGCTGGCGAGTTGCAGGCTCTGATCAAAGAGACTGCTGCCAAGTACAAGAAAGATGATGCAGCAGCCGAGTAATCGGTCCTGTGTTGTCGATAGGGAGCCACATCGGCTCCTTTTTTATTATCCCGGTTCTGGCAGGCAAGCAACTGATTGTCGGTTGCAAAAAGCAACGCGTTCGCCCTGAAAAATCTAATCTTTGCCGCTTTGTTTTGGAGTTGTTAACCATATTGATTTCCCAATCTTCGATTACTTTTTTTAATCATTTTGGATTCAAGTGTTGCTGCCATCACATTTTTTGATAATTTCACCGTAACGCAGTCTCTTTGTAGATTTTTTTGTGTTTATGCTCACATTAATTGCAAGTGATAGAACCTAGTATCGCTTCGCCCAGTGAAATAAAACCCTACAAATTAATAAATAAAAAGAGATTTGCGATGAAGATGTATAGCAATCTGCCCATTGGTCTTCATGATATTACTGAAGCCCAAAAAAGACTGACCAACCATATATACAAGACCGCGCAATTACCCTCTAACTACATCAGCGAACGTTGCCATGGCGAGGTTTACCTCAAGCTTGAAAACATGCAACGTACAGGCTCTTTTAAAATTCGCGGTGCCTTCAACAAACTCAGTTCATTAAGTCTGGAGGATCGTCAAAAAGGTGTTGTCGCCTGCTCTGCCGGTAATCACGCGCAGGGGGTATCTTTGTCCAGTGCCATGCTGGGAATTGATGCCAAGGTGGTCATGCCTTGCTGCGCACCCAAATCAAAAATTGCTGCAACCAGCGATTATTCGGCGGAAGTTATTCTGCATGGCAATAGTTTCAATGACACCATTGCCAAAGTCAGCGAAATCGTGGAGATGGAAGGCCGCGTATTTATCCCCCCCTTCGACGATGCAAAAGTGATTGCCGGCCAGGGAACCATCGGCCTGGAAATTATCGAAGATTTGTATGATGTCGATAACATCATAGTGCCGATCGGTGGCGGTGGTTTGATTGCCGGTGTCGCCATGGCCATCAAATCCATCAACCCGACTATCCGGGTGATTGGCGTGCAGTCGGAGAATGTCCACGGCATGGCGGCTTCATACTACGCAGGCACCATTACCAATCACAGAACCAGCAGTACGCTGGCCGATGGCTGTGACGTGGCAAGACCCGGCACCCTGACCTTCGAAATCGTCAAACAATTGGTGGATGATATTGTACTGGTCACCGAGGATGATATTCGTCACAGCATGGTTGACCTTATTCAGCGCAACAAGGTGATTACCGAAGGGGCGGGAGCTCTGGCCTCGGCAGCGCTGCTGAGCGGCAAACTCAAACATTATGTCGAAGGCAAAAAAACCGTCAGCATTATTTCTGGTGGCAATATTGACCTGACCCGGATCACCGAAATTATCGAACAGAACAATATTCGTCAATTTAGCCTGTAAGGAATGCAGTCATGATATTAGACAGTGTTGTCACCGGCAGTAAAGAGAATACACGTGCATGGCGTAAATCGGATACCACATGGGGATTAGGTCTGTTTGGTACAGCGATCGGTGCAGGTGTTCTATTTTTCCCTATTCGGGCCGGATATGGTGGCCTGATACCTATATTAATCATGTTGGTGCTGGCTTACCCTATTGCATTTTATTGCCACAGGGCGTTGGCCAGATTATGTCTTTCTGGCAGCAATCCATCGGCAAATATTACCGAGACCGTTGAAGAACATTTTGGCAAAATGGGTGGGGTAGTGATTACCTTCCTCTATTTCTTTGCCATCTGCCCACTGCTGTGGATATATGGTGTGACGATCACCAATACCTTTATGGCATTCTGGGAGCATCAACTGCAAATGGCGCCGCTTAATCGGGGTGTTGTCGCCCTTGGGCTGCTGATATTGATGGCATTTGTGATCTATTTTGGTAAGGATCTGATGGTTCGCGTAATGAGCTATCTGGTATTTCCTTTCATCGCCAGCCTGGTGGTCATCTCTCTCTCCCTCGTTCCGTACTGGAATAGTGCCGTCTTTGATCAGGTCAACCTTAGCGAGATATCCATGTTCGGTCACGATGGTATTCTGGTCACCGTCTGGCTGGGGATCTCCATCATGGTTTTCTCCTTCAACTTCTCGCCGATTGTCTCCTCTTTCATCGTCTCCAAGCGGGAAGAGTATGAGCAGGAGTTCGGTCGTGATTTTACCGAGAAGCGCTGCTCGAAGATTATCTCCGGTGCCAGCATGCTGATGGTGGCCGTGGTGATGTTCTTTGCCTTCAGCTGCCTGTTTACCCTGTCGCCGCAAAATATGGCGGAAGCCAAGGCCCAGAATATTCCGGTGCTCTCCTATCTGGCCAACCACTTCTCCTCGATGACGGGCAGCAAGTCTGCGTTTGCCACCACTCTGGAGTATGCGGCGTCCATTATCGCGCTGGTTGCTATCTTCAAATCCTTCTTCGGCCACTATCTGGGGACGCTGGAAGGGTTGAACGGCCTTATCCTCCGCTTTGGCTACCAGGGCGACAAGAGCAAGGTTTCCAGTAAAAAACTCAATATGGTCAGTATGTTGTTCATCATGGGCTCCACCTGGCTGGTCGCTTATGTGAACCCCAACATCCTCGACCTGATTGAGGCAATGGGGGCGCCGATCATCGCTTCCCTGCTCTGTCTGCTGCCGATGTATGCCGTCAACAAGACACCGGCACTGGCAAAATATAAAGGTCAGGCCAGCAACCTGTTTGTCACCATCATAGGTGTGCTGACCATCCTGAATATTGTTTCCAAGCTGTTCTGAAAACCTTTTCTGCAAGTCATCAGCCATTCAGATCCCCTTGGCGGGGTCTGCATGGCGTAGTCAGAAGCGCGCAATAACCGGTTCTTGGTTGGCCCAATTATTTGGGCCGAGGGCAAGGCTATCCGTTATTTGGCCACTAAACACAGTGGTAAATATGTTCTGACAGCAGTGACTCGACAGCATAAATATCGAGGCGATGTAATGAAGTTTGATTCGTTGGTTCTGGTTATCAATTGCGGCTCTTCGTCGGTCAAATTCTCGGTACTGGATAGTAAAACCTGCGAGGTGGTGATATCCGGTATGGCGGATGGTATTGAGACGGCCCATCCCCAATTGCAAGTGGGTAAAGAGCCCGCAATGTCATTAGCTGAAAATAACCACACCTGTGCATTGGCTGCCATCGCGGCGGAATTGAAAAAACGGGATCTGCTGGATGCCATTGCACTGGTGGGTCATCGAATTGCTCATGGTGGCAGTGAATTTAGCGAAGCCGTGATCATTGATGAACATGTATTGGCCAAAATAAAGCAGGTGTCACCCTTGGCTCCCCTGCACAATCACGCCAATTTGAGTGGTGTGATGGCGGCTCGTCAGCTATTTCCCACACAACCCCAAATTGCGGTATTTGATACCGGTTTTCACCAGACCCTGAAGCCGGAAGCCTATATCTATGGGCTGCCTTACCAATATCTGCAGGATTATGGCGTGCGCCGCTATGGCTTCCATGGCACCTCCCATCGCTATGTCGCCGAGCAGGCGGTCTCCTTCCTTGGGTTGAATGGCCACGATGCCGGTCTGGTCATTGCTCATCTGGGTAATGGCGCCTCTGTTTGCGCAGTACAGGATGGCAAGAGCGTCGATACCTCGATGGGGATGACGCCGCTGGAGGGGCTGATCATGGGCAGCCGCAGCGGCGATATCGATTTTGGCGCGCTGGCCTATATCGCCAGCAAGACCGGACAATCCATCGAGGATATCGAGCGGGTATTGAACAAGCAGTCCGGCCTGCTGGGTATTTCGGGGCTCTCCTCCGATATGCGGGTATTGGAAGCGGCCTATCACGAAGGACATCCCGGGGCAAAATTGGCCATTCACGCTTTTGTCCATCGTATTGCCCGCCATATCGGCGGCCATGCAACCTCATTGCGCCGGCTGGATGCCGTTATTTTCAGCGGCGGTATTGGCGAGAACTCGGCATTTATAAGAAAGCTGGTATGCGAGCGGCTTCAGGTATTTGGCGTAGCGATCAGCGAGCCGTTTAACCAGCGTCCCAATAGCGAGGGTTGCCGGGTGATTTCGGCGGCAGAGTCCATGGTGCTGGCGGCGGTTATTCCCACCAATGAAGAGAAAATGATCGCACTGGATGCCATTCGTCTGGGGCAGCTGGTTCGTCAGGCCGAGTGCGTCTGACATCTTCCACTGTAGTGTCATGAGTAGTGAATGAGGTTTATTTGATGAAAGTTGATATGCAATTGGATCAGGATAAATTCCGTCAGGCATGGCAAGGGTTTGCCGGTGAAAACTGGAAGCACGAGATCAACGTCCGTGATTTTATCCAGCAGAACTACACCCCCTATGAAGGTGACGAGCAGTTTTTAGCAGATGCGACCGAAGCGACCACCACTTTGTGGAACAAGGTGATGGAGGGGATCTGCATTGAGAATGCCACCCACGCACCGGTCGATTTTGATACCAATATTGCCACCACAATCACCGCCCATGGGCCGGGTTATATCGAGCAGGGGCTGGAAAAAATCGTTGGCCTGCAAACCGACAAGCCCCTTAAAAGAGCTCTGCACCCGTTTGGCGGCGTAAATATGATCCGCAGCTCGTTTGAAGCGTATGGCCGGGAGATGGATCCCGATTTTGAATATACCTTCAGCGAATTGCGTAAAACCCACAATCAGGGGGTGTTCGACGTCTACTCTCCCGAGATGTTGCGCTGCCGAAAATCAGGGGTATTGACCGGTTTGCCGGATGGTTACGGCCGTGGTCGCATTATCGGAGATTATCGTCGGGTGGCGCTCTATGGCATAGATTATCTAATCCGTGAACGGGAGCTGCAGTTTGCCGATCTGCAACCGGCTCTCGAGCGGGGAGAGCAGCTGGAGCAGGTGATCCGCCAGCGCGAGGAGCTGGCCGAGCACAAGCGGGCACTGGTGCAGATCAAGCAGATGGCGGCCAGCTATGGCTTTGACATCTCCGGGCCGGCACGCACTGCCCAGCAGGCGGTGCAGTGGCTCTACTTTGCTTATCTGGCGGCGGTGAAGTCGCAAAATGGTGGGGCCATGTCCCTCGGTCGTACCGCTACCTTCCTCGACATCTATATCGAGCGGGATCTGAAGGCGGGGCTTATCAACGAGCAGGATGCCCAGGAGCTGGTCGATCACTTCATCATGAAGATCCGCATGGTGCGCTTCCTGCGTACTCCCGAGTTTGACTCCCTCTTCTCCGGCGATCCCATCTGGGCCACCGAGGTGATCGGCGGCATGGGGCTGGATGGTCGCACCCTGGTGACCAGGAACTCCTTCCGTTATCTCCATACCCTCAAGACCATGGGGCCGGCGCCCGAGCCTAACCTCACCATCCTCTGGGCGGAAGGGTTGCCACGTGCCTTCAAGACCTATGCGGCCCGCGTCTCCATCGATACCTCATCCCTGCAGTATGAGAATGATGACCTGATGCGCACCGATTTCGAGAGCGATGACTACGCCATCGCCTGCTGCGTGAGCCCCATGGTGATCGGCAAGCAGATGCAGTTCTTTGGTGCCCGCGCCAACCTCGCCAAGACCCTGCTCTATTGCATCAACGGTGGCGTTGACGAGAAGCTGAAGATCCAGGTTGGCCCGAAAGTGGCCCCCATCATGGACGAGGTGCTGGAATACGACACCGTCATGGCCAGCCTCGACAGCTTTATGGATTGGTTGGCGGTGCAGTACATCAGCGCGCTCAACCTTATTCACTACATGCACGACAAGTACAGCTATGAGGCCTCGCTGATGGCGCTGCACGATCGCGACGTCTATCGCACCATGGCCTGCGGCATTGCCGGTCTGTCGGTGGCGGTCGATTCGCTGGCGGCCATCAAGTACGCCAGGGTCAAGCCGGTGCGCGATGCTGACGGGCTGGCGGTCGATTTCGTGATTGAGGGGGAGTATCCCCAGTACGGCAACAACGACGAGCGGGCCGACTCCATCGCCTGCGATCTGGTCGAGCGCTTCATGAAGAAGATCCAGGCGCTGCCGACCTACCGCAATGCGGTGCCAACTCAGTCGATCCTGACCATCACCTCCAACGTGGTCTATGGCCAGAAGACTGGCAACACCCCGGATGGCCGCCGTGCCGGTGCCCCGTTTGCACCGGGAGCCAACCCGATGCACGGTCGGGATCGCAATGGGGCGGTCGCTTCGCTCGCCTCGGTGGCCAAGCTGCCGTTCAAATACGCCAAGGACGGGATCTCCTACACCTTCTCCATCGTGCCGGGGGCGCTCGGCAAGGAGCCAGCCAATCGCGAGAGCAATCTGGTGGGGCTGATGGATGGCTACTTCCATCATGAGCGGGATGTGGAAGGGGGTCAGCACCTCAACGTCAACGTGATGAACCGCGAGATGCTGCTGGATGCCATCGACAATCCGGACAAGTACCCCAGCCTGACCATCCGGGTCTCCGGTTATGCGGTGCGCTTCAACGCCCTGACCCGCGAGCAGCAGCAGGACGTCATCTCCAGAACCTTCACCAACATGATGTAACTCTCATGCCCGGGGTGAGCAGGCTTGCTCCGGGCCTACTTTTTGTTTGTCAGCACGAGGAAGTAACAGATGCGACAGGTTATCACTACCAAGGCGGCGCCGGGCGCCATCGGCCCCTATGTGCAGGCCACCCGGATTGGCAACATCCTATACACCTCCGGTCAGATCCCGCTGGACCCGGTGAGCGGCGACGTTGCGGAGGGGATCGAAGCGCAGACCCTGCGCTCCCTGCAAAACGTACAGGCGATTGTCGAGGCGGCAGGCGGTCAGGTGCGCAACATCATCAAGACCACGGTGTTTGTCTCTGATCTGAACGACTTTGCTGTGGTGAATCAGGTCTACAACGACTTTTTCACCAAGCACGATGCCATGTATCCGGCGCGATCCTGTGTGGAAGTGGCCCGCTTGCCGAAGGATGTAAAGATCGAGATTGAGGCGATTGCTGCGCTGTAACCCCATCGGGTGTGGGTCAGCAAGCCAAAACAAAGCGGCTGCCATTGGCAGCCGCTTTTTCTATCTGGTCATCGGGCAGATCAGGCGATCCGCTCGATACGAGCCATGTAGAAACCGTCGAAGCCGGTCTCGGACGGGCTTACGGTGTGATCGTCACGCAGACGGAAGTTCTCGTTGGCCGCGAGGAACTTGTCCACCTGCTGGCGGTTCTCCTGCGGCAAGATGGAGCAGGTTGCATAGACCAGCAGACCACCCACCTTCACCATCTGGCTGTAACGCTGCAGGATCTCTTCTTGCAGCGCGACCAGCACCGGCAGACGCTCGGCGGTATCACGCCACTTGGCATCCGGATTGCGCTTGAGTACGCCAAGACCGGAGCAGGGCACGTCCAGCAGTACGCGGTCGGCGCTCTCTTTGAGGCGCTTGACGGTCTTGCTGCTGGTGATGACCCGGGTCTCCACGTTGTGGGCACCGGCGCGACGGGCGCGCTGCTTGAGGTTCTCCAGCTTCCACTCTTCCACATCCATCGCCAGCAGACGGCCTTTGCCCTGCATCATGGCGGCGATGTGCAGAGTCTTGCCACCGGCCCCGGCGCAGGCGTCGATGACGCGCATGCCCGGGGTGACCTCCAGAGCCGCAGCAACCAGCTGGGAGCCTGCGTCCTGCTGCTCGAAGCAACCATCGGCAAAGGCCTTGGTACGGAACAGGGCGGCGTCCGAGGTGACCTGCAGGGCAGTCTCCACACCATCAACCGGAATGGTGGTGACCTGCTCTTTGGCCAGAATGGCTTGAAGCTCATCACGGGTGCACTTGAGGGTGTTGACCCGCAGGTAGCGCTTGGGCATCCAGGCCAGAGCGGCACGCTCGGCAGGCCAGGCTTCACCCAGCTGTTCGCTGCCCAGTTTCTCCAGCCAGGAAGGGCAGCCATCCATCAATACCGGGTTCTTCTTCGCCTCGGTCAGACGGCGGCGGAATGCTTCTTCATTGAAGCGATCCAGGGTCGGGTTGTTGGGCTGGGCAATTTTGTGGAAGGCGTGCCAGCTGTGTAGCAGCGGCCAGACATTCTTTTCGGCCTGACGGACCTGGATGCCGGTCAGGAAGCAATAGAGGCTGAGACGACGCAGCAGGTCGCCGGTGACCAGGGCAATCCTTGCCTGTTCTTGCGGTTTGAGTTCGATGCCGGAGAAGTGACGGGCATAAGCGCGGTCGAGGGTAAGACCCTGACCGAGCACATCGTCAACAATGGCAACGACCAGATCCCCGAAACGGGGCAACAGTGGGGATTTGAGCATGAGATTAACCTTGGCCAGATAAAGATGAACCGCACCTTTGTGAAGAGGGGCAGTTCTAAAATTGACAAATCCGCGCAATGATAGGGGTTAGACGGGGTTGGCGCAACACTCCCACTCGGGAATGGTGGAAAGGGTTGCTTCAGCTTTGTATTGATGTGGCCGAATAAAAATAAAGTACAGGCCGCAATTCAGGCGATTGCATTAATACAAGGACTAAAAACAATGCATGTGACGAAATACTCTACGGTTGCCTTGCTGATGGCCAGTATGCTGGGCTCAACCAGCCTGATGGCCAGCGAATGGGGCACGGTTGCCGCCAGAGCAACAGCAGATGAGGGCTATGAGGTGCGGGCCCATCAGTTCCGGGTCGCCAAGGTGCCTCTCGACTATTTTGCCGGGTTGCAAGCGGGAGCCAACAAGCTGACCTTGCCGCTACCCGATGGGGGGGAGGTCACCTTTGCTCTGGAAGCCTACGACTTGCTGCCTGCAGATCTTGCCGCCAAGTATCCGCAGATCCGCACCTTCAAGGGGTACAACCCGGCGCATCCGATAGAGACGGGGCGCTTCGATCTGGGGCCACAGGGTTTCCATGCCATGTTCAGCCATCAGGGCAAGATGGTGTTTGTCGATCCGCTGCGCAATGCCGAAGGGTATGCCGTCTATTACCAGCAGGATGCCCATAGTCGCTTGGAGGATGAGGCGGACAAGGTGCTTGGCCATGATGCCGACAGGGCGTTGCAGCAAAGGGTGCAGGTGGATGGTAATGTGCGTAAGCGCTACACCATCGCCATTTCGGCGACGGGGGAATATACCCGATACCACGGAGGCTCCAGGGTTCTGACCATGGCGGCCATCACAACCCTGCTCAACCGAGTGAATCAGGTCTATCAACAGGATGTGGGGGCCGAGTTTGTATTGGCCAGTGGCAATGACAACCTGGTCTTTACCGATCCGGCCAGCGATCCCTTTGATAACACCAATGCGGATGCTGATCTGAACGTAGATGTGCAGGCTCAGGCGTTTGCTGCCGGGGATGTGGGGGCATTTGATATCGGCCATGTCCTCAATACTGGAGGCGGTGGTTTGGCGAGTTTGGGGGTGTTATGTGTTGATACCCTGCCACCCTATTACGCCTATGGCGCCAAGTCATCTGGCATGACGGGTTCAAAAGAACCAGTCGGTGATGCTTTCTTTATAGACTATGTGGCCCATGAAATTGGCCACCAGTTTGGTGCCGAGCATACCTTCAACGGCACGACCGGCAATTGTGGTGCGGGTAACCGTGCTGAGGAGCAAGCTTGGGAGCCGGGCAGTGGCAGCTCCATCATGGCCTATGCCGGCATCTGCGGTGAGGAGAATATCCAGCCACACAGCGATCCCTATTTCCATAGCAAGTCCATCGAGCAGATGCGAGCTCATATGGCGAGCGTATCGACCTGCGGAACCACGCTCGCGTTGAGCAATAATGCTCCGCAGGTTGCGGCCGGCAACGATTATGTGATCCCGGCCAATACGCCCTTTGCCCTGAAGGGGGCGGGGGCGGATCTGGATGGTAACCCTCTGCTCTTCAACTGGGAGCAGATCGACAAAGGCACCGAATCGAGCAGCGTCGCTACCATGGTTGACGATGGCTCCCGGCCGCTGTTTCGTTTTGTCTCTCCCACGGCATCGCCGGAGCGGATCCTGCCGAGTTTGCCATCCCTGCTCTCCGGCACGCTTGCCAAAGGAGAGGCCTGGCCGACCACCAACCGGGATCTCAATTTCAGACTGACGGTGCGAGATGGTCAGGGTGGCGTTGCCAGCGATGACATGAAGGTGCAGGTGGTCAATACCGGCACAGCATTTCGCATCACCAACCCGTTTTACGGGGTGACTCTCACTCCGGGGGCCAGTCAGGCAGTGGCATGGGATGTGGCGGGCACAACTCTGGCGCCGATCAGTTGCAGCAAGGTGGATATCTCGGTGACCCAGGATGAGGGCGTAAGCTGGACAATGCTCGCCGCCGGACAACCCAATAACGGCGCAGCAACGGTAACGTTGCCTGCCGATCTCACCAGCAGCGTCAGGCTGAAAGTGGCATGCAGCGACAATATCTTCTTTGCCATCAGTCCCCTCAAATTGCCTCTGGTGCAAGGTGGCTCTAATTCAGGTGGCGGTGGTGGTGGCGGGGTGCTCGGATTGTGGACGCTAGCACTGGCGCTGCTTGGCTGGCAACGGAGGCGCACATGAGGGGAATCCCCCTGTTGCTGCTTGCCATGCTCGGCGGTTGTCGGGTCGATGCCAGCACCCTGGAGCAGGAGCTGAGTGCAAACCTTGCCAGGCAGGATTACCGCCTCATCGTGATCGCGGGGCGGGGAGAGTTCGCCCCCGGTATTGCAGCCGAGCAGCAGGAGGAGGCTAAGGGACGCTGTGGGGTGCGTTATCTTGATGGGCTGGGTGATGTCATCAGGCCCGGCCAGCACGAAACGCATGCCAAACTGAGTGCCTACGCCAGCGAGTTTAACCGGCGCATGGTGATTCATTGCCCGATAGCATCGGGCGCGGATAAGCAGTAATACGCCAACGAACCAATCCAAATGGGGGGATATTCAGCCCCCTATCTATCCGTGAAGGCGCCAATGGCGCCTTCACTTTTTTCCGTTGTTGAATCGGGTCAGTCTGTATCGCCTGAGATGGGGAGCGTGGGTGTAGCACGATGTCTCAGCGTGACAGAAGTTTTGTGCGAATTTTCTTTTCTGTCTGTCACGCAGATCGTCAATTGACGCTGCACCATACTTGTTGTCACCAAGGTAGGGCAAGGAGGCTCTATGAAGCATGGCATTGCGGTGATTATCACCAGTTTGTCTGTTCAGATTGCAGCAGAACCACAGTGGACCTTCATGGATGAAAACTTGGAAAGGGGAGGGATCTATGATGTGCGAGCTGAAAAGGTCAGAGTGGTGGTTCCTGACAAGCCTTTTGAGCCCGGGCATCTCGCCAGTGTGTTGACTTTGCCACTGCCGGATGGCACTACGGTGCAGTTTGATGTTCATCCCAATGCCTTGCTCCCGGAGCCTTTGGCCCAGCGCTACCCTTCTATCAATACTTACAGTGGGAAGGCTATCGATCGGGCGGCGGATACAGGCCGATTTGATGTCACCATACATGGTTTTCACGGTATGTTTACCCATCAGGGGCGTACCTTTTATGTCGATCCGCTTCAGAATGGTTTCTCCTATGCCGTTTATGAACAGCAAGATGCCTGGCGGCGACAGGATGTGGATCAGGTGATTGATCCTCATGGTATCGAGCGTGAGCGAGCTGTGCTGGTCGATGGCAATTTGCGCAAGCGCTACACCATCGCCACCTCGGCAACCGGGGAATATACCCAGTATCACGGTGGTACCAAGGTTGCAGCACTCTCGGCCATTGCAACACTGCTTAATCGGGTCAATGAAGTCTATCGCCGTGATGTGGGGGCCGAGTTTCAGCTTGCAGCTGATACGGATAATGTGATTTTCACCGATCCTGCGACGGATCCTTTCACCAACTCGACCCAGGATATCGCCATCAACCAGACCCAACAGGGGGTGTTGCTCAATCCTTCTTTTGATCTGGGCCATCTGCTTGCGACATCAGGCGGCGGTGTGGCGACCCTGAGATCTTTATGCAACCCTTTCAGCCGTTCACGGGGCATGACCGGAGGCTCACAGCCTATCGGTGATGCATTCTTTATTGATTATGTGGCTCACGAATTGGGGCACCAGCTGGGGGCCGAGCACTCCTTCAATGGCATGGCCGACAGTTGTGCAACAGGTCGCAAGGCTAGCTCAGCCTGGGAACCGGGCAGTGGCTCGACCATCATGGCCTATGCCGGGATCTGTGGTGAGGAGAATCTGCAGGTTAACAGCACACCTTTTTTTCACAGCAAGTCGATCGAGCAGATGCGGGCTCTGATGGCCTCTCTGCCCTCCTGCGGCACCGACCTAGCACTTGCCAATAATGCGCCGGTCGTGGATGCGGGTGTTGATCGCGTGATCCCGGCCAATACCCCTTTCACCCTTGGCGGCAGCGCGCTGGATCTGGATGGAGATGCCTTGAGTTACACCTGGGAGCAAGTGGATCTGGGCAACGCATCCAGCAGTTTGGCCACCATGGTGGATGATGGGTCACGCCCGCTGTTTCGCTTTGTTTCACCAACATCGGATCCCCGTAGAACATTGCCCGCCATGAGCTCTCTGATATCGGGTGTCTTGGCCAAAGGAGAGGCGTGGCCTGCGACCAATCGCAATCTCCAGTTCCGCCTTACCGTACGTGATGGTCAGGGGGCGGTGAGCAGTGATGAAATGGTGGTTCAGGTGATCAATACCGGCGCGGCATTTGCCATCACTGCTCCGCAGATCGGCGCCATGATGGCGGGTAGCACTCAGCTAGTGACATGGAATGTTGCCGGGACCGATCAGCCTCCTATCAATTGTCCCAGCGTGGATTTGGCACTGACACAGAATGGAGGTTCTACTTGGACTACGCTGGCAAGCGGGCTTGCCAATAACGGTTCGGCCAGTGTGGTGTTGCCTGCACCGTTGACCAGCACGGCCAGGCTGAAGCTGGCATGCAGCAATAATATTTTTTTCTCTATCAATGGGATAAGAGGTAATGCGTCTGCCACTACGGAAAGTGCAACTGTCATTACCGACAACAATGCGGGTGGCGGCGGTGGTGGTGGTGCAGTGAATCTTATCGTGATCCTCCTGATGGGAGGGGCAGCCGGATGGCGCAGGTATTACGGTTAGCCGTCAGTTTGCTGTTTCTATATATCTGCGCAGCGCCTGTTGTGGCCGCATCACTGACCGAGGCAATAGATGAAAGTCTTGCTGCTCAGGATTATCGGCTCATCGTGCGTGGCGGGCGCGGCGGCATGGCCCCGGGGGTTGTGGAGTCATTGCAAGCAGAAGCGAGAACCCGGTGCGGAGTCCGTTATCTGAAAGGGTTCGGCGATGTGATTGAGATGGGCAAGGAGGCGGAGTTTGAGCAGCGGATTGACTATGCCACCCGATATAACCGACAGATGCTGGAAAGGTGCATGCCGGAGGCGATTCAGAGGTAATAGTTTGCAGGTAAACACAGCGGGGAGGCAGTTGCCTCCCCGCTGTGTTATGGCTTGTCACTGACATTGCCTCCCCGCTGTGTTATGGCTTGTCACTGACAGATGAGCGGAGCACAATGCCTGCGTCACTCTCTTGATGGTCGTGGAACCATTATTTATTTGAAGGAAAATCAAGATGATGGATGTTGCTGATCTGCGCCGTGAGTATACCCGTGGCGGGCTGCACCGGGCCGATCTGCCGGCCGAGCCGCTGGCGCTGTTCGAGAAGTGGTTGGCGCAGGCTTGTGAGGCCAAACTGACCGATCCTACCGCCATGGTGGTAGCGACGGTGGATGCCGATGGTCAGCCCTGGCAGCGCACCGTGCTGCTCAAGCACTACGACGCCCAGGGGATGGTTTTTTACACCAACATGGGCAGCCGCAAGGCGCAGCAGCTGGAAGGCAATCCCCGTATCAGCCTGCTCTTTCCCTGGCATACGCTCGACCGTCAGGTGCATGTGACCGGTCGGGTGGAGAAGATGAGCACTTTCGAGGTGATGAAGTATTTCCACAGCCGTCCCAAGGATAGCCAGATCGCTGCCTGGGTCTCCAAGCAGTCGACCCGCATCTCGGCCCGCGGCGTGCTGGAGGCCAAGTTCCTCGAGCTCAAGCAGAAGTTCGCCAATGGCGAAGTGCCGCTGCCGAGCTTCTGGGGCGGATTCCGGGTAGTGATCGAGACAGTGGAGTTCTGGCAGGGGGGCGAGCACCGACTGCACGACCGCTTCTACTACACCCGCGAAGGGGATGGCTGGCATATCGAGCGTCTGGCTCCCTGATCGCGCTGTTCAAATCTGTTTTCACAAGGAGTGTGTATGCGTCTGTATGGTGATCTGCGTTCCGGCAACTGCTACAAGGTGTGGCTGCTGGCCCGCTGGCTGGAGTTGCCCCTTGAGTGGGTTGAGGTGGATATTCAGGCGGGGGATACCCGTACCCCCGCATTTCTGGCCATGAACCCCAACGGCAAGATCCCGGTGCTGGAGATTGGCCAGGGCGATACGCTGGCGGAATCCAACGCCATCCTCTTCTATCTGGGGCAAGGCAGTACCTTGTGGCCAACCGAGCCGCGCCAGCAGGCCGAGGTGCTCAAATGGATGTTCTTTGAGCAGTACAGCCATGAGCCCTACATCGCGGTGGCCCGCTTTATCGTTCACTATCTCGGCCGACCCGAGTCGCAGGAGGCGCGGCTCGACGGTCTGAAAGCCGGTGGCGAGAAGGCGCTGGCGGTAATGGAGCAGCAGCTGAAACAGAGCCCCTACCTGTGCGGTGATGCGCCGACCATCGCCGATATCGCCCTTTATGCCTACACCCATGTGGCAGAGGAGGGGATCTTCTCTCTGCAGGGGTGGCCCGCTATCCGTAGCTGGATCGCCCGTATCGAAGCCCATCCCCGTCACCTGACGCTGCCAGCGGCCTGTCAGGCCAGCTGATGGAACTGCTGATCGAGGCCAGTCTGTGGCAACCGCAGTGGGCTGCGCTGTTGCTGCACTGGCAGCAGCAAGGTCATCGCTGGCAGCTGCTGCTGGGCAAAGAGGCGGCGGCCGCCCTCGATCAAACCGATGCACCCTGGGCGAGCAGCCCTCCAGACGGGGTGTTCTGCCTGGGAGCCCTGCTGGCTGCCTGGCTCGATGGGGATCTGCTGGTGGATTTTCATGTTGATCCCAGCCGCCAGATCCTGATCAGCGCCTCTACTTCCCTATTGACCCTCGCCAGGGAGCAGGGACTGCTCACCCTTGGCCCTGTGGGGGCCGATCTGCCGCTCACCCCCGAGGCCGATTTGGGCGCCGTGCTAAATCGCCTGCTGGCGCGCCGCGTGACGGTGCCGACCCTGGTTGAGGATCATCCGCTATCAGGCGTCGCGCTGCGACCGCTGCAGGCCGCCGATGATCGCGAGATAGTACGCTACTGCAACGACGAGGCGCTGGCCCGCTACACCCTTAATATTCCTCATCCCTATCCGCCGGAGGGGGCCCGCGACTGGCTGGCGCTCAGCTGGCGCAAGGCGGCGCTTGGTCTTGGCTGGAGCTGGGCCATCACCTTGCCAGAGGAGCAAGGTGCGGCGTTGCTTGGGGTGATCTCCCTGCACTGGAATGGCGAGCTCGCCTGGTGGGTGGGCGTGCCCTGGCAAAATCGCGGTCTGGCTACTCGGGCCGCTGGCTTGGTCAAGGGGTTCGCCTTTGACCAACTGCAACTGCCTGCGCTGACGGCTCGCCATATGCCAGACAATTTAGCCTCCGGCCGGGTGATGGCAAAAGTGGGGATGCACTATCGCGGGCGGCGCCATATCAGTGGTCGCCAGCCGTGTGATGTGAGTTACTGGCGACTGGATCGCGCCCCCTCCTTACCCAATCCCTTGGCCGAGGAGATTGCCTGCTGGCTTGCTGATGAGCGGATCGCCGTGGTGATCCTGTGGGATCCTGTAACGTTGGATCGGCAGAGTGCCAACGGCAAGCTGGCCATCTCGCTCTTTGTGGATGAGAGGGGCGCGGGGGAGGAGTCCTGCTCTATTCGCTGCCCGCCGCATCTTGAGAGGTCTCTGGAGGTGCACTGTTACCCCGTCGAACTGCTGGAGCAGGCCGAACCGGAGCAGTTGTCCCATCTTGGCGGCGTCTTGCTGAAAGACAGGGATGAACAGGGGCTGGCGTGGTTGCTGCAACTGGCCGCACTGCAGCGTCAAGGGCCCGAGCTGCTTAGCCGCGAGGAGCGCGCATCACGGCTCCACTGGTTCAACCAATTGATGGCGCAGGCGCTGGGCGGCAACGGTGACTCGCCGCAGATACGCTATCAGCAGTTACGGCTGCTGGTGGAGCTGCCGGAGCTGGTCGATGAGCTGGATGGCTGTTGGTATCAAACGCCAGAACTGACCTTTGAGCGGTTGGCGCGGGAGGCTCCCGCCCTCTGGTTTGCCTACCGGGAGGCGATGAACAGGGTCACCCCGGCTACGCTAACCGCCTTGCAGCAGCAGTTTGCAGCTCGTTTTCCTGAGTGCACCCTCCCATTTTTGGACAAAGGTACTCAGAATGACCAGCCGTTGTGTGGAATAATGCCCGCTCTGCTGTACGAGGAGTAATACCTGATGTTGAGAACCGAGCGCCCCGGTGACATGCTGCCGGTCTATGAGCTGCTGAGTGCCGCCTTCGGTCGTTCCGATGAGGCCGAACTGGTCAACCGCCTGCGCGAATGTGGCGCTGCCGTGGTGACCATGGTCGAAGAGGAAGAGTACGAGTTCATGGGGCACCTGATGCTAAGCCCGATCACCATTAACGGCATGGAAGGGCCCTGGCTCGGTCTGGCGCCGGTCGCGGTTCATCCCGACTGGCAAGGCCAGGGGATTGGCTCGGATCTTATCCGTGAAGGGCTTGATACGGCGCTCGAGATGGACTGGAAAGGGGTGGTGGTACTCGGGGATCCGGCCTATTACAGCCGTTTCGGTTTCCGCCCGGCCAGCGAGTTTGGCCTGCACTGCATCTATGAGGTACCTGCCGACTGCTTTATGGCGATGGAGCTGCAGGAGCGCGGTTTTTCGGGTGTGCAGGGTGAGGTGCTCTATCACCCCCTGTTTGATGAACTCCCCGACGAGCTGCCGGACGCGCAGGCAGAAGTGTCCCATTTATAGCGAGACGTCGCAGCGATAAGCCATAGCGAAAAAGCCCTCATTGAGGGCTTTTTCATCTTGTATTGATCCCTGCCGGGCTTATTCGAGCAAATTGGCTCAGGCAATGATGTCGAGCTGGGTGCCCTTGCGATTATCTTCGCCCACCATGTCACCCATCTGCTGGGCGAGCGGGCTCTGCTGGAATTGCATGTAGTCGCTGAGATTCTGCTGGCGCTGGTAGCGAGTCGCAGCCTGATACATATCAGCCGTGCTCGGGCCCGACTTGCTGTCGCTCTCCTGACCGCTGGCTTCCAGGTAGCGCTCCACCACGGCTTTATCTTGCTGGTTAGCCGTATAAGAGACAGCCAGGGTTCTGCGAGCCGTTGCTTTCTCTTCGCTCTGTGCCTGTAATTCATCCTTCTTGATCAGCGCTTCGTTACGGGCCTGATTGACCTGTTCGGGCGTGACAGCCGGAGAGGAGGGATATTTGCCGTAATCGGGCAGCGGCATGGGCCGGGAGGTGATTTGCATGGTGGCGCTTCTCTTGTGAACAGGGACGGACGCATGATACTCATCCATGTTAGCTCAATAAATCACCACTTGTCGGTTCATCAAGAGTAGGTTCAGCTTCGCGCATCGATTGTTAATTGAACCGCATCTGAGTGACAAAAAGGCGCCATAAGGCGCCTTTTTATCCTTCAGTTACCGCCGGATCAGTTGAAGAACCAGTAACCGCGGTTGACCAGACGGGTCAGCAGTTGCAGGAAACCGGCCTGATCGGCCAGCTCCACCATGTCGGCCTGGGTGATGATGTCCTTGTCGCACAGGAGGGAAATGGCTGCCGCGTCTTCGCTCTGCAGCGTCCAGGCTTCGCCGTCGATGAAGCACTGCTGGCTCTCGCCGCTAAACCAGACGGTGCGCAGACCCGGTACCTTGATGGCAGGCTCGCCCTGGGTCAGCATGTCGGCCACTTCCTCGGCGCTGTAGTCTGGCTCGACCGGATTGACGTCCAGATCGTGCTTGGCCTCGGAGATCATGGTGCCGAACCACTCCTTGAACAGGGTCTCGTCATCGAGAGCCTGCTGCATCAGCTCGCGCAGACGGTGCAGCTCGTGGGGCTGGATCTCGCCGTGACGGGCGCGGGGCTTGAGATCGGCATCGCCGTAACGCTCGGTACGCACCTCGTTGTCGATCAGATGATCGGCAAAGGAGGAGATAAGTGCTTTGGCATCCGGTGCGCGGAAGCCCACCGAGAAGTTCATGGAGGGCTCGATGGCGTAGCCTTCGTGGGGGAATCCGGGCGGAATGTAGAGGATGTCGCCCGGCTCCATGATGACGTCGATGATCGCCTCGAACGGCTCGCAGTGCAGCAGGGCTGCGTGGGCGGCGAACTCGTTGAGGGGCTTGGCATCGCCGACTCGCCAGTGGCGTTTGCCCAGACCCTGGGTGATAAACACATCGTAATTGTCGATGTGGGGGCCGACACCCGCATGGGGGGTGGAGAAGCTCACCATCACATCGTCAAAGCGCCAGCCCGGAATGAACTGGAACGGCACCGCCAGCTCGTTCACCTCGGGAGCCCAGTGGTTGCAAGCCTGTACCAGAATGGTCCAGTTCTCTTCGCCCAGATGGTCGTAGGATTCGAAGGGGCCGTGGGCGGCATCCCACTTGCCGTCGAAACGGGTGACGAGGCGGGACTCGACCACCTCTTCCATGGCCAGACCCGCCAGCTCGTCCGGGCTGATAGGGTCCTGAAAGTCGGTGAAGCCGCCCTTGATAAGGAGCGGGCGCTTCTGCCAGTAGTGCTCGAGGAAGTGAGCGATATCCAGATTGAGTTCGTACATGCTGTTTCTCGTGTCTCGCAAAGAGGTTTTGCCCAAGGCAGGCTTGGGAAAAGCCACTCGGGATCCTGCCGTGGCAGGGAAAATAACAGGGGCCCTGTGGCGTATCGTGCACAGGGCCCCTTCGTCACTGCCGGTTGGCTTACTTCAGCAGATCGACCAGACGCTGGGCGTCACCGATGTAGTTGGCCGGGGTCAGCTTCTTCAGCTCAACCTTGACAGCTTCCGGCAACTCCAGGGTGTCGATAAAGGTACGCATCCCTTCGGCATCGACGCGGCGACCACGGGTTAGCTCCTTGAGCTTCTCGTAGGGCTTCTCGATACCGTAGCGGCGCATCACGGTCTGGATCGGCTCGGCCAGCACTTCCCAGTTGGCATCCAGATCGGCGGCCATGGCGGCGTCGTTGGCTTCCAGCTTGGAAATACCCTTGAGGGTCGCCTGATAGGCAATCAGGGAGTAACCCACCGCCACACCCAGGTTGCGCAGCACGGTCGAGTCGGTCAGATCACGCTGCCAGCGGGAGATGGGCAGCTTGCTGGCCAGATGCTGGAACACCGCGTTGGCCAGACCCAGATTGCCTTCGGAGTTCTCGAAGTCGATGGGGTTGACCTTGTGCGGCATGGTGGAGGAGCCGATTTCCCCCGCGATGGTGCGCTGCTTGAAGTGACCCAGGGAGATGTAACCCCACACATCGCGGTCGAAGTCGATCAGGATGGTGTTGAAGCGAGCCATGGCGTCGAACAGCTCGGCGATATAGTCGTGCGGCTCGATCTGGGTGGTGTAGGGGTTCCAGGTCAGGCCCAGAGAGGTCACGAACTCCTCGGAGAACTGGTGCCAGTCCACATCCGGGTAGGCGCTGAGGTGGGCGTTGTAGTTGCCGACTGCACCGTTGATCTTGCCGAGGATCTCCACCGCCATGATCTGCTTGAACTGGCGCTCAAGACGGTAGGCGACGTTGGCCATCTCCTTGCCCATGGTGCTCGGGGTGGCAGGCTGACCGTGGGTGCGGGAGAGCAGCGGCATGTCACGGTACTCGTGAGCCAGACGCTTGAGCTCGCTGATCAGCTTTTCGCAATAAGGCTTGATGACCTCTTCGCGGGCAGTTTTCAGCATCAGACCGTGGGAGTTGTTGTTGATGTCTTCCGAGGTGCAGGCGAAGTGGATGAACTCGCTGACAGCCGCCAGTTCCGGGTTCACTTCGACTTTCTCTTTGAGGAAGTACTCCACCGCTTTCACATCATGGTTGGTGGTGCGCTCGATCTGTTTGATGCGGGCGGCGTCACTCTCGTTGAAGTTGCTGACTATGCCGTCGAGCAGGGCGTTGGCAGCCGCGCTCAGGGCAGGGACTTCCGGGATCCCGGCATGGCTGGCCAGTTTTTGCAACCAGCGAACCTCGACTTCAACGCGAAAACGCAGCAGGCCGAATTCGGAGAAGATAGGGCGCAGGGCATCGGCCTTGTCGCCATAACGACCGTCAATCGGGGAAACAGCAGTCAGCGCGGACAGCTCCATGGGGTGAACTCCTGATGATTTGTGTGGGGGATCCGTATTCACTCGCGCGTGGGGCTGAGTCGTCGTCAGGGCGGATGTGCGGCTGTTCACCCTGATGTCGACCTCGGCTGGCCCGCGCGCGAGCCGATGATTAGTAACGTTTGGCCAGCTCCACCATCTTCTTGCGAGCGAAGATGATCTGAGTGCGGCTGCCACCGAGCTGACGCCACAGCACGCAGGCACGAATGCCCGCCAGCAGCAGGGCGCGCACCTTGTGCTGCACCAGCGGCTGCTGCAGGAACAGCGGGGTGCCCGCGACCTGGATTCTGGGGCCGATGGGGCTGATAAGATCGCTGTAGATGCTCGCCATGTTGGCCAAAATCTGCTCGTCGAGCAGATCGAAGTGCTGTTGTTGGCGGCCAATCTGACCGATCCGCTCACCCAGCATATTGAGAATGTCCTTGCGCTTGGCCAGCTTGCGCTCCAGTGCAATCAGGCTTACCACGTAGCGGGTCAGCTCGGCATTCTTCTGGCTGCCGTCGGCACCCAGCTGCTCGACCAGCGCACGGTAGCCGTCGCGAATGGCCAGATGGGTGTTGTTGAACACCTCGAGCGGTTGGCTCGGGTTGGTCACCAGAATGCTGGAGAGGCTCTCGCGCAGGGCGGCCTCGTCACAGCTGCCGTCTCGGGCCACCTTCTGCACCAGATACGCGGCCTGGCAGATGCCGGCAAAGGCCATTGTTCTGTCTTGGAATTTATCGCTCACGTCTGCTGCCTTCTGTTAAGGATTCAAACCGGATGGCTGAAACGTTGTTCGATGATGCCACCGCCCAGACACACTTCCCCGTCGTAGAAGACGGCGGATTGGCCCGGGGTGACCGCAGCCTGTTTTTCGTCGAAGATGACCCGGATGGTCTCGTCGTCGATGGGCTGGATCAAGCAGGGGATATCCTGCTGGCGGTAGCGGGTCTTGACGGTGCAGCGACGCGGTTCGCGAATGGGGGTGCGATCCACCCAGTGCAATTGGCTGGCAATCAAACCATCGGAGTAGAGGCGGGGATGCTCGCCCTGCGCCACGACCAGCACGTTGCGTTCGACCTCTTTGTCGACCACATACCAGGCCTCTTCGGTGGCATCTTTGCGCCCACCGATGCCGAGCCCCTTGCGCTGACCCAGGGTGTGATACATCAGACCCTGATGCTCGCCGATCACCTTGCCATCCACGGTCTCGATTTTACCGGGCTGGGCGGGCAGGAACTTGGCCAGGAAGTCCTTGAACTTGCGCTCGCCGATAAAGCAGATGCCGGTGGAGTCTTTCTTCTTGGCGGTGATGAGATCCAGCTGCTCGGCGATGCGGCGCACCTCCGGCTTTTCCAGATCGCCAACCGGGAACAGGCTCTGACCCACTTGCTTCTCGCTCAGGGTATAGAGGAAGTAGCTCTGATCCTTGTTGGTATCGAGACCGCGCAGCAGGCGCGGGCGGCCGGTGCTGTCGTCACGGCGCACATAGTGGCCGGTGGCGATGTAGGTGGCACCCAGCTCTTCGGCGGCAAATTCGAGGAACGCCTTAAACTTGATCTCCTTGTTGCACAGGATATCCGGGTTCGGCGTGCGGCCAGCCTTGTACTCTTCGAGGAAGTGCTCGAACACGTTGTCCCAGTACTCGGCCGCGAAGTTGATGGTGTGGAGTTTCATCCCCAGCTTGTCGCAGACGGCCTTGGCATCAGCCAAATCCTGGGCGGCAGAGCAGTACTCGTCCGTGTCGTCTTCTTCCCAGTTCTTCATGAACAAGCCTTCGACCTGATAGCCCTGCTGCTGGAGCAGGTAGGCCGAGACGGAAGAATCCACGCCGCCGGACATGCCGACGATCACCTTGATTTGGCTGTTGTCTGTCATTAGTCGAAGTTACCAGTTCGTTTAAACGGGGCGTATTCTACCAGAGTTTTGCGCCCCCGGTCACATATCCATGCCGCAGTTCCCATCAGGAGCCTGATAGCAGGAAATCGTTTTTCCGTTGTTGGCCTTTGTCACCGAAAAAGAGTGTCAAATGGCCTCAGATAAAGGCCTTGAGTGCCGACAGTGGCAGCCGTGTCCCTGTCAGATAATCCTGAATGCATTGCCACACCAGGGGGCTTCTCAGGGCCGGTTTGCATTCCGCTATTTCTTCCAGGGTGAGCCAGTGGCAAGCCAGCACATCGCCGTCAGGATCCTCTGGATGGTGCTGACCGGGCGCTTTTTCAAGGTCGAAGATGATGGCGGTGCGCACATAGGTGGCCTCGCTGTCGGCCGGTTTGAACAGATAGGTACCAAGCCAGGCGGTCGGCGTGGCGGTCAGCCCCGTCTCCTCTTTCAGCTCACGACAGGCCGCTTCAAGCAGGTTTTCCCCCGGCTCCACATGGCCGGCGGGTTGGTTGAAACGGCGCTGGCCCTTGATTTCCTCTTCCACCACCAGAAAGCGCCCCTGCCACTGCACCAGGGCGGCGACTGTCAGGCGCGCCTCCATGCGGGCGTGGCTGGTGGCCGATTGCTCTGCCTGATTGCTCATCATGACTCCTTGTCGTTGCTATCGGGATTGCCCGTACGGGCGGGTCTGCGTGCCGTACCACGCCCACTGCTGCGAAGTTTGCCGCCGGTCGGGGTCGTGGCTGCGCGCTCGGTTGGGTGAGTGCTGCGAGGACGCTCGTCCCGTCTCGGCTGGCTAGCCCGCCGTGGCGCCTCCCCTGCCGGTTTGGCCGGTTTGGCGGTATGAGCGCCTGAACGGGATGAGGAGGGACGCGGGCGGCTGCTGGAGCTCGGTGCCTGCTCGGGGGCGGGCAGGCTGCGGCTCTCGCCGGGTGCCAGACCATCGAGGGTCCAGTCGCCGATGGCGTAGCGAATAAGGCGCAGGGTGGGGTGGCCGATATGGGCAGTCATCCGCCGTACCTGGCGGTTGCGTCCCTCGATGATTTTGATCTCCAGCCAGCTGGTGGGGATCTCCTTGCGCTCGCGAATGGGCGGATTGCGCGGCCACACCGCAGGTTCATCCATGATGCGCGCCCCGGCAGGCAGGGTCATGCCGTCGTTGAGCTCCACTCCGGCGCGCAGGGCGGCCAGTTTCTCTTCGCTCGGGATCCCTTCCACCTGCACCCAGTAGGTCTTGGGGGTCTTCTCCCCCGGCTGGGTGAGGTGCGCCTGCAGCTTGCCGTCATTGGTGAGCAGCAACAGCCCCTCGCTGTCGCGGTCAAGCCGACCTGCGGCGTAGATGCCGGGCTCGCTGATGTAATGCTTGAGGGTCTCGCGGCCCGCCTCGTCGGTGAACTGGCAGAGCACCATGTAGGGCTTGTTCAGCAGGAGCAATTTGCGATCCGCTGGGGCCAGCTCCGGTTTGCGGGGGGATGCATGGCGAGGTGCGGCTGGTTTGGCCGCCGTGCGCGGGGCGTTATCGCGCGGCGAACGGCTGACAGAGAGACGGGGGCGGGGAGATTTCATCGGATACACACTTCAGACAGACGATGGCAGCGAGTGTACCACAGGGTGCTGAGGGCAGGATGAATGGCTGTGGCGTCACAACAAGCAGTGCCCAGAGCCAATTCGCCTAGCTCAGCAGGCTCTCGATGACGATAGCCTGACGGGCGGGGGCCGAGCCCGCCAACAGCAGGGCGTGGCTAACCACATCGTCGATCATCGCCTGCGCCAGTCTAGTGAGGGGGCGCAGGGTCTCCCGTCCGCTACCAACCGGCACCGCCAGCAAAATGATGGTTTGCACCGGCCCGATTTGAGAGCCCCACTCGATGGGCTCCTTGCAGCTAAGCAGGGTCAGCGCTGGCTGGCTGATCCCTTCGCTCAATACATGGGGCATGGCAAGGCCGGGGCGGATGATGGTGGCTGAGACCTGCTCGCGCCGTTCCACCGCGGCGGTCAGTGTAGCGCGGTCGGTGAGCAGCTCGGCGGGCAGCAGATCGATCAGATGCTCGAGGGCCTCGGCCTTGCTCACCGGTTCGGGGCTGTGGGCCAGCTGGCGCAGGGCAAACTGGTAGTCGGGCAGGGCGTTGGCCAGTCGCAACTCCGCCAGTGCGGCGGTGTGCGGGCGCACCAGCGGTTGACCCAGCTCCCCGCACCAGCAGGTGAAGGCCATATGGGCGAGCTCGGCATCGCACCCTTCGATCTGCAACTGGCAGAGATCGCCGGGTTGGGTGGCGAGGGTCAACAGGGAGAGCTGGTTGCTGGCGGCAACGGTCTGGCGCCGGGTGAGGTTGGCGCAGTGGATGGTGGATTTGAACATCCCCGCCAGCCGGTTCAACTGCTTGGCCTGGGTGATGCTCAACCCCTGCTGGCAGTAGAAGGTAATTTCGCGGGTCAGCATCAGGCCGGGATCGGCAGGTCCTTGAGTACGGCGTTGGCATCCAGCAGCACGGTTTCCAGTGTCACCTGATGGATGGGGCAGCCGAGGAAGCGCTCTTTCTGCTCAATCTCGATATCGGAGGCAATCAGCACCAGGTCGGCGCTGGCAATATCGCGGGCGGTCAGCATGTTTTCCATGCCCATGGCGCCCTGAGTCTCGACCTTGATCTTGAGTCCCAGCCCAGTGGCTGCTTTTTGCAGGGCATCGGCAGCCATATAGGTATGGGCGATACCGGTCGGGCAAGCGGTGACGGCGACGATCTTCATCTGCTCTCTGTGATGCTGACAAGGGGGAGCAACAAGATAGCGCCAGCGGGGGGCTTTTACCAAAAGTCCATATGAAAAGTGGGATCTTGATGGGGATATGCCCGTCCCTTGAACGGCAGTGCAGGTTCATGCCGGGCCAGTCGGGTGTCTGGTTGCTCCAAACAACAAGGGCCACCCCTGTGGGTGGCCCTGAACAATCTGCGTCTGTTGTTATGGCTATCAGGCGGTCTGGGCAGCCAGCTCGGCGGCTTTCAGTTCGCGCTTGATGCGGCGGATCTTGCGCTCCTCGGCGACCGCGACACAACCCATCAGCACCAGACAGGCGGCGGCTGCGATATCCAGCGCCGCGAAGGTGCCGGTCCAGCCGGTCAAACCGAAGATGGGGGTGCCATCGGCGATCATGCCCAGACCCAGTTTGGCGAAGCTGTCACCAATCAGGTAAGCGAAGGTGCCCTTGACGCCATCGGCCACGCTGATGCCCTGCTTGGGGACGAAGCCCACGGCGGCGACGCCGATCAGCAGTTGCGGACCAAACACCAGGAAGCCCAGGGTGAACAGGGAGCCCAGGAACATAAACTGGGTAGTCGCATGCTGGTAGAGACCCAGGGTGGCGATGATCAGCGCCAGCGCCACGCAAGCCACCAGACCACGACGGCCATTGGCCAGATCGGAGAGGTAACCCCACATCAGGGTGCCGACCAGAGCGCCCACTTCGAAGAAGGTAAAGCCCTGAATAGCCACGTCTTTGGAGAAGCCCAGCTCCTGGTGGGCATAGACGGTAGACCATTGGTCGATACCGATACGCACTACGTAGAGGAAGATGTTGGCAAAGCAGAGCAGCCAGATCACCTTGTTGAGCAGCACGTACTTCACGAAGATCTGCCACTTGGTCAGCTGCTGCTCCTCGGTAGCGATATCCTCTTCGCTCGCCACTTCGTCAAACAGCTCTTCCACCTTGCCCAGGCCATAGGCTTCCGGCGAATCGCTACCAAAGCGCAGGCCGATAAAACCGACGATCAGCGCGATGATGGAGGGGAAGATAAACATGCCGAGCACGTTGCCATCGAACAGGTAGTTGGCACCGAACAGCGCCACACCGGCCGCACCAGCACCGCCCACGTTGTGGGAGAGGTTCCACATGCCCAGATAGGTGCCGCGCTTGTTGCGAGGGGTCCACTTGGTGATGGTGGAGTAGCTGCACGAGCCACCACAGCTCTGGAAGAAACCGCTCAGGGCATAGAAGAAGATCATGAAGTAGAGGCTGAAACCGGTGCCGCCCATGCTGGCACTGAAGCCCAGCATGCAGAGCGCGGAGAGGATCAGCATCAGCGGCAGGAACTGCTTGGTGTTCTTGCCGTCGGCATAGTAGGAGACGATGGTCTTGCCCACCCCGTAGGTGATGGAGAAGCCAAGGCCGATCATGCCAAGCTCGGTCATGGAGAGACCGTACTCCTGGATCATGTCATTCTGCGCAATGTTGAAGTTCTTGCGGATCAGATACATGGTCAAATAGCCAATAAATACAACCAGATAAGATTGCATAAACGGCTTGAACCAGAGCTTGCGCCGGGCTTCGACCGGCAGGTCCAGGGTGGGGACCCGGACCTGTTGGAGCAATTTCAACATCTTCGTTCATCCTCTGCGAGATAGACGGTATTTCCGCCGCGCCCCTCATTTGTAGATAGGTTGTTCGAGGTCACGCCACGGAAGGGGGAACGGAACATCGGGGCTGTCAGCCGTTGCAGCGCTCGACGCTCCATCCATATAAACCCGGGCCCGGCACGGGATGACGGGGCACATTGCCCGTCGCGGTGCGGGTCACGACATCAGGTGAGGTGACTCTAATAAGAGGGGCAAAAAATGGCTTGAGAGCCATCCCTAGTGGGGCTAGGAAATTTTCCTAGTTTTTGCGCTTTCGCGGACAAAGCGTGAGAAACATCACACCGCTGATGCCGGATTGCTGCCATTTCAGCCAGTTTGGCGCTTTGTGCGAGTGCTGGGCTGGGCTGGGCTGGGCTGGGCTGGGCTGGGCTTGGCTTGGCTGGGATGGGGAGGTGGGATGGATTGGCCAGAAGGTAGCCAGGGAAAGGTAAGGGGAGAAGTTAAGGGAAAAGTGAAGGGAGAGGGCTGATTGACCACCAATTCTCAGGTGGCGATATTGGGGAAAGGCCCGTCAGCCATCCCAAAAACAAGAGGCCACCCCGTGGGGTGGCCTCTTGTCATGTTTTACGAGCCGCGATGGCGAGGGGGCACTCAGGCCGCCTTGGCCAGAGTTACCTCATCACTCTTTTTGACCCGCAGTTTTTTCAGGGCAACCGCCACCACGCCGGTGACGATGGCACCGCAGATCATGCAGAGCAGGGCCAGCAGCGGCTTGTTGACGGCACCCAGCAGGGCCACGATGGGGCCACCGTGGGCAACGCTGTTGGTGATGCCAAACAGGAAGGCCATCACAGCGGCGGTCATGCTGCCCAGAATGTTGGCCGGGATAACGGCCAGCGGGTCACGGGCGGCGAACGGAATCGCCCCTTCGGAGATACCCACCAGACCCATGGCGCCGGCAGCTTTGCCCGCTTCGATTTCAGAAGCATCGAAGATACCGAGCTTGCGACCGAGCACGGTCGCCAGCGACATGCCAAGGGGCGCAGCCGGGATGGCGCAAGCCATGGCGCCCATAAACTGGGTCTGGCCGGAGGCGATCATGCCGACGGAGAAGAGGAACGCCACCTTGTTGACCGGGCCACCCATATCAAAACCAGCCATACCACCGAGCACGATACCCAGCAGCACCAGACTGCCACCGCTCATGGAGAGCAGCATGGCGTTGAGGCCGGTCATCATGTCGGCAATCGGGGCGCCGATGATGAAGATGAATACCGCAGCGATAAACAGGGAGCCGACGATGGGAGCGATCAGGATCGGCACCAGCGGTTGCACCATCTTGTGGTACTGGCGAGTGGCAATCCAGCGCACCAGATAACCGACCAGGAGGCCCGCAATGATGGCACCGATAAAGCCGGTACCGGCATCCGCGCCGTAGAAGCTGCCGTTGTTGGCGATCCAGCCGCCGATAAAGCCCGGTGCCAGCGCCGGACGATCACCGATGGCGTAGGCGATATAGCCCGCCAGAATGGGGATCATCAGGGTGAAGGCGGCCACGCCCACGTTGAGGATCTGGTTCCACATGCTCCCTTCCGGGATCTGCATGCCGCTCGGGGTCGGGTTGCCGCCGATGGCCAGTGCCAGCGCAATCAACAGACCGCCGGTCACCACGAACGGGATCATGTGCGATACGCCGTTCATCAGGTAGCGATAGAGATCAGAACTGCCACCCGCGCTCTTCTCTTCACCTTTTGTATCTTCTTTGCCAGCCACATAGGCGGGGGCTTTCAGGGCTTGCTCGATCAGACCCTTGCCATCCTTGATGGGGGCTTTCACGCCGGTCTTGATGAGCGGCTTGCCAGCGAAGCGGGCCATGTCCACCTGCTTGTCACAGGCCACCACGATGGCGGTGGCGCGGGCAATCTCGTCTGCGGTCGGGCTGTTCTTGACGCCGATGGAGCCGTTGGTCTCCACCTTCACCTCATAACCCAGCTCCTTGGCGGCGCGCTCCAGCGACTCGGCCGCCAGATAGGTGTGGGCGATACCAGCCGGGCAGCCGGTGACACCGATGATAAAGCCCTTGCTGGTGGTCGGGGCCGCGCTCTGCTCCTCTTTCTTGGTCAGCAGCAGCGCCAGCGCATCGGCCGGGGTTTTTGCCGCCAGCAGTTTGGCGATAAAGCCCTCTTCGATCAGCTTGCCGGAGAGCTCGGCCAGCACTTCGATATGGTGGTTGGCGCCGCCATCGGGGGAGGCGATCATAAAGAAAATGTGGGACGGCTTGCCATCTTCGGCGCCGTACTCGATGCCGTTGCGACTGATGCCGATGGCGACCGCCGGATTGCACACCGCCGCACTCTTGGCGTGGGGCAGGGCCACGCCCTCTTCAAAGCCGGTGTTACCCAGATCTTCGCGGGCCCACAGATCCTTGATAAAGGCCTGCTCGTTGCTGACCTTGCCTTGCGACGCCAGCAGGCGGGCCATCTCGGTGAAGACCTCTTCCTTACGCGTCGCTTTCAAATCGAGGTTGATCAGATGTTCATTGATCAAGGTGGTGATCATGGCGCTCTCCCCGCTTCCGGTGACGGAAGCTATGCGTGAGTACGTATCGACGTACTGGATAAAAATGACCTGATCATTATCGCGGCTCACCCGCACCCTCCCTATCGGACAAATGTGCTAATCACTGGATTTTTGTGCGCAGCAAAACGCGATGTGATGAAGATCCCGTTTTCAGGCAGGACTCACCATTTTCAGGTTATTGCTAATTTTGTCTTTAAAAACAAATAAATGGATTTTGACTGGTCTCGTAACCAGGTTTGTAATGCATCATGTCAATAAATTAATCACCAGCGGGGTCTGGATTTATATGTGGTTTTAAGGCGTTATAAGATGTGACCTTTCTCACAAAAAGTCGCAGTTTCGTCGGGCGGATTAGGATTTTTATGCGCCTGATGGCGGAGGCCAATCGCATTGGCTGGGCGAGCGCAGAGGGGCGTTGTTTGGGAAGAAAGTGTGGTGGCAAGAGAGGGATGGCTGAAAAGAGATAGGTTATAACGCGAACGTCCGAATACGCTCCGCTATTCGAACCTACGGACTACACAATATGCGCCACCGACTCCAGCCAGTTGGGAACTTGTTGCCGATACCACTCCAGATATTGCTGTGCCTGCGGCTTCTCCCTTCTGGTCAGCAGATTGGTGACTTCAATAATCAGCCAGCACTTGGCCATGACGAGATGGCGCAGCAACCGGTCGCCAGAGAGCAGCGAACTGTGGCACAGATAGCGTTCAATGATGGTTTCATATTCAGCCAGCGAACCCATCCGCGGCACCAGCGGGGCCAGATCGATGGCCGGACTGCCATAACCAAATCGCTCCCAGTCAAACAACACCAGCTCACCATTGTTGCGGGTGCCCCAGTTGCCCTCATTGCTATCTCCCGAAATCAGGCATGACTCCTCGAATAGTTCGTGACCAAGTTGCTGGATATGGCGGATCTTCTCGTTTACCGCTTCCGGCAGGCAGAGTACAGAGAGCGCCTCGTTGGTGTCGGCGAGCGACCAGCCGTGAGTTTTAACCGCAAAGTCGGGCTGATAGTTGGCGCTATGCAGGCTGGCCAGCTGAGCAAAGGTCTGTTCGTTGCGGTGCAGTTGCGTGAGTGTGACCGGATGAGGGATCTGCTCAAGGAACAGGATCTCTCCTTCGGCCCTGAGCAGGGCAGGTGTGTTGAGCCCGCTCAAATGCGGGGCTGCACGTTGGTAGAAATGGCGCTCGACCGGTGATGCGCCGCTTTTTCTGATACAGGGCTTGCCATCCAGCAGCTGGATATTGACCGAAGCGCCCCCCATTTTCGCCAGCTCCTGTTGCGTCATCCTCTACCCCGTTAGCAATGAGTTGTCAGGTGCGTGAGATAGCTATTTACTTCTGCCCGAGTCGTGAAACGGTGCTTGTCGTTTGGGAATCGATCAAACAGCTCGTGATGGAATTGGCGGGAGCTTTTACTGGCTCGCTGCCCATATTCCGATGCCCACATCAGCAGTTGTTGAAAGCTCTCTTCGGCTGCCACTGCATCCCGTTGCCTGGCACTTTGTGATCCACGCGATAGCAGTGAATCACGGCATACTGACCAGTCGAGATCCAGAAAGAGCAGGGTATCAGCGGCATCAAGCAGTTGCTCGGCCAGGGCGCCAAATATCCCTTCGACCACCCATGATGGCTCTTGAGCAAGTGTTTGAATGGCATGATCAATCTCATGCTGGGGCCGTTTTTGGTTAAAGCCGCCCGGTTGCCAGACGATGGTATCGAGATTGACCTCGCGGATAGTTAACTGTTCAGCCAATCGAGCCGCCAACCAGCTCTTGCCCGATCCCGAGTTGCCAATAATCAGAATTCGTTGCATCTATGAGCTCTCTTTTTTGGAACAGATATCTGGAGGCTGGAAAGTAGAGATGATGACGTGAATGTCCGAATACGCTTCGCTATTCGAACCTACGGGCCATCAGGATTTATGGTCAAATTAGGTATCACCGCACATCTGCGTTATAGATAATTTTATTTTACTCATCAGCCATTAGATGGATTTCTATTTCGCCGATTAGATTTGATTTTTTGCGTCTGTACTCGTCGATAGCATAAATTTTATTTTCTTTATCTTTGGGTGGTACAGGTGTTTCTGGTAGCTCCTTAACCAAAGCAATGCATTCTTTTGCGACTAAATCCTTATCAGCTAAATCACAGATATTATCCATTAACTTTAGTATTTCATTTTGCGCATCATCAATTTTATCCACAATATCAGTGGCGAGCATAGCTCCTTTTGCTCCACGTTTAATGTTTTCCAATTTATTAAAAACTTTATGAATGGAGCCAATGATTCCAGTTCTAGCCTCCACTCTGATTACATCATGATGTTTTGCCTTAGTTTGATATAAAGATTCCGATATGATGGCATCCGATAGCCATTTTGCATCAGAGTACAGAAGTTGAAGGCCCTCTCTGAAGTCTTTATAAGAACTAATACCTTGAAGTAGAAGCATTAGTGTGCCAATTACAGTTACACGAGCTTTTATTGAACCATCTTCAAACTCAACATTGATCTCAAGACCTTCAGATAAAAAGAACTCAGTACGAGTCAAGGAAAACATTCTTAAATTTTCCTTGAATGACTCTAACTGTTCATCGGTTTCCATACCTCTCGGCTCAACATGAATATAAGCCTGACTAAGGATGTTTTTGTTTATATAATCTGCCACTATGTGATCTCAATTTCTGTTGATGGTTTAATTTAAAAAATCTATATATAGATTTTTACATCGACTTCAATCGCCCTTGGAAATGGCGGTAAACATCATCGTTATTAAAGCCATCCACATTCTGGCTGGAGAAAATAAGCGGGGTGACGCCTTGTGCCAGTGCCAGTTTCTGCGCTTCGACTACCAGCGTATTGATCAGAACCATGCCGGAGATGGAGGAGAAGGCGCCGGTGACCCGATCATTGACTTCGCACAGGCCATCGCCCGGCGGCACGCAGTTATCCAGTACCAGATCGGCCAGCTCCATCAGTTTTTGGCCAGAAGGGTGACGACTCGGGTTTTGCGCCGATTGCGCCACTGAGGTAATAGCGATCACCTTGTGGCCGCGCGCTCTGGCAAGCTGGGCCCACTCGATGGGCAGGGCGTTGCGACCCGAATTGGAGATGACCACCATCAGGTTCCCCGGTGCAATCGGCTGCTCCTCCCACAGGATGGCGGCAAGCCCCGGCAGCTTCTCCAGCGCCGAGCTGCGCAGGGCTCCATCGGCGGTGGTGACGGTTGAGTCGAGCACGGCGTTGATATTGCCAAGGCCACCGGCACGGATAAACCCCTCCAGCCCGACCATATGGGAGTGCCCGGTGCCTAGCATATGGATCATCTTGTTGTGTACGATGGCCTCGCTAAACCAGTGGGCCGCCTGCCGGATCCCGGCTTCGTTCTGGCTGACCATGGTAGCGATGCGCGCTTGCAGTTTTTCGACGTACTCAAACATAACGGCGGGATCCTTGTCTATTATCGTTATGGTCAGCTGGTTCTCTTAAATTAATATTTCAGTGAGACGATTTAAGCCTGATGGGAGAGAATCATATTTTATGTACCCATTTTTACTCATTTCTCTGACTAAATTCATGAATACTTTATATTCTGTTTTAGAAATATCGAAACTTGGATCTATAGTTTTCATACTAGAATTTGCGATGGAAACATTTGTAGGTAATTTATCTCTATTAATGTTTTTGATCGCAGCGACAAACAATCGCTCAATTTTATTTTCAATCTTAATAGTGTTTTTAGTTGAAAAATCCTCTAGAAAAATTAGGTTGTCAAAAGATTTAGCAAGAATTGCTCTATCTTTATCCTTACGCTTGCAAATTAACCAAACCTCTTTTCCAAATTTCCTTAGCCTATCACCAATGACAGTGAAATCAGAATCGCTAGTAAGAAAACAATAGCGATCAATTTGTGGGTTTCCTAAATATAATGTTTCAAAAGCATCTAAGCTGATAAAAAGGTCAGCTCTATTTTTCTCTGTTCCTATTTTTGGTGTATCCAAAATCGTAAAGTTATGGTTTATGATTTGTTCTTTTAGCGTCTTTTTTGACGTAGACTGGTTACCATATGCTGATTTTATTGCAAAAATACTATTTAATCCTTCATCTGAACTTAATAAAGAATTCATTAAATCTTCAAGGATAAAGTCGAGAGATGAGACATTTTCCATGTCTATATATACGGCGATATTAAAGTTCTGTTTTTTCACAAAAACGGCCCTGTCTTTAATGAAAAGGAAGAATTAATTTAAACTTATTTAAAATATGTAAAAATGTTCATTGCGAACTAAGGTTTATATTCCATGAAGCTCAATAAAACCTTTTTCAATGTCATATTTTAAGTGTTTGGTTAAAGAGTATTGAGGATCACTCTTAGAGAAGTTTTCAATAATCATATTTTGATACTCGTCAACAGACATCCCATTGAATATATGTTTGTTGATGTTATAGCCAGAGCAATTATTTCTCCCACTACCTTTTCTATTTGAAGTCCCAACAATGACGATTTTAAAATGAAGATGATTTTTTAAATCAACATCTTTAATGTTGTTGGTATCTATTTTCATTATGAGCTACCCACCTTTTAATGAAGGTTATATCACTGCTAATTATTTAAATAATTATTTGGTATTTAGGTTTGAATTCATATTGTTTGCTGGAAGCAAAGCCCACGCTACCGCCCGTGGATTACAGCCTCCAGCCTGCTGCTGTTTTCCGGCGATGTGGTGGATGGCGAAACGGCTGCACAGGGTTATCTCTGCAAGAGTGGTTGCCAAGTGGAGCATATTAGTCGAGAGAGGAGCAGGGTAAAACCGCAGTCGGGCAAAAACCTGCCAAAGATCAACAAATTACTTATTAAGCGACTGCTATCTGACCGCTTGGCACAGCAGCCGCAGACAGAGCTTCATCTCTTGCCGGGTGCTACCGCCACTCAATACTCCAGAAACTTCTCCCCGCAGCGTTCGCAGATCAGATGTTTTACATGGGTGGCCTGATAGGCGAGGGTCTGGCCGAATACCGCATTGCTCAGGCTGCTGGAGCGAAAGGCTTGCCAGAAGGCTTTGCGCGAATCCTTGGGCATGATGTCTTGAGTGTGATCGCGGGCGACCAGCACCACGATATGGCGGGTACGTTCGCCGCATTTGTCACAGCGATGGATTTCAGTTGGCGGATTCTGGTCGTGCGGGTTGCTCATAAAGGGGCTCGTGAAGAGAGGCTGGCGCCCATCATATTCCTCTCCACTTGACTCTCAATCTCTCCTTGCCAGCGCAGTGAGCAGGTTCACATTTTGCGCCCCCTCTTTGTTATTTGCCCGCGCGCCGCAGCCGTGTGCCTCTGGTCGATGCCCGCTTCTGCGGTTTGCAGGTGAGCGGTGATGATATGGCGGGTTGGGACGAGATCGGGCTGTCCAGCCAGTTCAGGCCGACTCCCGCTTTTGTAGATTGGGGGTGATGATATGGCGATTGGGAGCGAGCTCGGGTTGCTGCATCCGGGTCAGCAGTCGTTTTGCCGCCTGACGGCCGATTTCGCGGGCCGGTGAGCTGACGAAAGTGAGGGCGGGGGAGGTGAGTTCGGCCTCCGCCACGTCATCAAAACCGAGCAGGGCCACCTGCTGGCCGATGTAGTTATCCTTGCCCACGGTGCGGCCGCTCGCCTCGACGCCATAGATGGCGCCGAGCGCCACCTCGGGGTAGTGGCAGAGCACGGCGGTCACCTTGGGGTGCTGGTGCAGCAGCTGGGCGATGGTGTCGGCGGCGCTGCGCTGGGTGCGCTCGCACTCCAGTACCCACTCCGGTTTGAAGGGCAGGCCATATTGCAGCAGGCTGGCGCAGTAGCCGCCGATGCGCTCGGCGCGGGTGAGGGAGTCGGCCCGCCCGCCGACATAGGCGATATGGCGGTGGCCCTGCTCGATAAGGTAGGTGGTGGCCTGCTTGGCGGCGTGGGTGTTGTCGGGGCCGATAAAGTCCACGTCATCCCGATAGTAGGAGCGGGCGGCGCACACCACCGGCAGCTCGGAGTCGATCAGGGTCTCCAGGGTTTTGGCCGCCGCGCCGCGCACCGGATTGAAGATGATGCCCGCCACCCCTTGGCGTGACAGGGAGTGGATGCTCTGCTGCAGCCGCTCCGGGCTGTGGCCGCACTGGGTCAGAAACAGCAGATAGCCCTGCTGCTCCAGCACCTCGCTCACCCCGGCGGTCACCTCGGTATAGAAGGGGTCGGTGATGTCGCGCAGGATCAGCCCCACCAGATTGGATTGCTGGCTGCGCAGATTGGCGGCGGCGCTGTTGGGCACGTAGTCGAGCTCTTTTATCGCCTGTTGCACCCGCTCGGCGGTGGCCGGGGAGATGCGCCCCTTGCCGTTGAGCACCATGGAGACGGTGGTGACCGACACTCCCGCCCGCTGGGCGACATCGGTGATCTTGGTGGCTTTGGCAGAGAGGGATTTGGGCGACATAGGGCGAACGGACGACGGACAGTTGAGAGCGAGGCCCCAGCATACCTGCTCAGATGCTCAAGTGAAACGTTACATCACCATTGGGCCGATCCGGCTCACAAATTTGGATCCTGCCGTCAGCCAGCCCCCTTATTCTGTGATCCTGTCGGCACTTGTAAATTGATAAAACGTTTTATCATCCAGCAAAACCTGATGCTGACCCGCGCCTTTTGCTTCGAGATTGCTTCGAGATTGCCTCGAGCGGGGGAGGGCAGCCGCAGACATTGCTGTCTATTCACAAGGAGCCGTTTCATGGCCAAGCCTCAAGCCAAATCCACCATCTGGGAGTTCCTGCAGAGCCTCGGCAAGACCTTTATGTTGCCGGTCGCCCTGCTTGCCTTCTCGGGCATCCTGCTCGGTGTCGGCAGCTCGCTCACCAGCGATGCGGTCAAGCAGAGCATGCCTTTCCTCGACAATACCGTGCTGCAACTGCTGTTCCTCTGGATGACCAAGGTGGGGCTGGTGGCCTTTATCTATCTGCCGGTGATGTTTGCGGTGGCCATTCCGCTCGGGCTGGCGCGGGAAGAGAAGGGGGTCGCGGCCTTTGCCGGTTTCGTCGGCTATGCGGCGCTCAACCTCTCCATCAACTTCTACCTCACCGTGGCCAACGTCATCGGTGACGCGGCCGCGGAGAAGGCCTACGGGGTGAAATCCATCCTCGGCATCAGCTCCATCGATACCGGGATTCTGGGGGCCATCATCGTCGGGGTGATCGTCGCGAAGCTCCACGCCCGTTTCTACACCTACAAGATGCCCGATGCGCTCGCCTTCTTCGGCGGAGCCCGCTTCGTGCCCATCATCACCGCGCTGGTGCTGGGTGTGGTCGGCTTGGTCGTGCCGTTCGTCTGGCCCTGGTTTGCCGCTGGCATTAACGGTATCGGGGCGCTCATCTCCCACGCCGGTCCCTTCGGTCCCTTCCTGTTCGGTACCGGTGAGCGGCTGCTGCTGCCGCTCGGCCTGCACCACATTCTGGTGGCGCTGATCCGCTTTACCGAGGCGGGCGGCACCCAGCTGGTATGCGGTCACGAGGTGAGCGGCGCCCTCAATATCTTCTACGCCGAGCTCTCCTGCGCCGATACCACCGGCTTCTCTGTTTCTGCCACCTCCTTCCTCTCTCAGGGCAAGATGCCTGCCTTCCTCGGCGGCCTGCCGGGCGCGGCGCTCGCCATGTATCACTGCGCTCGCCCGGAAAATCGCGGCAAGATCAAGGCGCTGCTGGTCTCCGGCGTGGTGGCCTGCGTCATCGGCGGCATCACAGAGCCGCTCGAGTTCCTGTTCCTGTTCGTGGCGCCGGTGCTCTACGTTATTCACGCCATCCTGACCGGTCTGGGCTTTATGACCATGGGGCTGCTCGGCGTCACCATCGGCAACACCGATGGCAACCTCATCGATTTTCTGGTGTTCGGCGTGCTGCAAGGCACCGCCACCAAGTGGTATCTGGTGCCGGTCGCGGCCGCCATCTGGTTTGCCATCTACTACAGCGTGTTCCGATTCGCCATCGTGCGCTTTAACCTCAAAACCCCTGGCCGTGAAATCGAGACCAGCGAGGCTGCCCAGCCCGCAGGCAAGAAGGCCGGCAACAGCGGTTACAACGGTGAAATCATCCTCAACGCGCTGGGCGGCGCCGATAACATTCTGGCGCTCGATAACTGCATCACCCGCCTGCGGATGTCGGTGCAGGACATGAGCCGGGTCGATGACAAGGTATTGAAGGCAAACGGCGCCATCGGGGTGATCAAGCTCGACGAGCACAACCTGCAGGTGGTGATCGGCCCGCAGGTGCATCTGGTGAAAAACCAGCTGCAGAGCCTGATGGGGGCCTGAACCGGCCAATAAGAACCGAACGGGGGGCGCAAGCCCCCCTTGTTTGCCTCTCCCAATATGTCTCCTGTTTATGGAGGGAGAAACTTCATGCACGATATTTATGACTTCGACCGCGTGGTCGACCGCCACGGCACCTACTGCACCCAGTGGGACTATGTGGCCGACCGTTTTGGCCATGCCGATCTGCTCCCCTTTACCATCTCCGACATGGATTTCGAGACCGCCCCCTGCATTCGCCAGGCCCTGACAACCCGCCTTGAGCACGGGGTATTTGGCTACAGCCGCTGGAATCACGACGACTTCAAGGGGGCGGTGAGCCACTGGTTTGCCCACCGCTACGGGGCGAGCCTCGACCCCGAGACGCTGGTTTACGGCCCCTCGGTCATCTATGTGATTGCCCAGCTGGTGAGCCTCTGGTCGGCGCCGGGGGAGGGGGTGCTGGTGCATACCCCCGCCTACGATGCCTTCGGCAATATGCTGGCTGCCAACGATCGGGTGCTGCTGCCTTGCCCGCTCAAAAAATCAGAGGGGAGTTACCAGATCGACTGGGCCTGCTTCGAGCAGCAAGCCGCTCGTCCCGATTGCCGGATTTTGCTGCTCTGCAGCCCCCACAACCCCACCGGCCGGGTCTGGACGCGGGATGAACTCGGCCGGATGGCCGCCATCTGCCAGCGCCACGGGGTCAAGGTCATCTCGGACGACATCCATATGGATGTGAGCTTTGCTCGCTACCTGCCGTGGAGCGAGGTGGCGCCGGACGATGGCTGGGCGCTGGTGAGTTCGGGCTCCAAATCCTTCAATATCCCCGCCCTTGGCGGCGCCTATGCCTTTATCGCCAACGCCGAGGCGCGGGCCGCCTATCTGCAGCGACTCAAAGCGGCCCACGGCCTCTCATCGCCGCCCATTCTCGGCGTGCTGGCTCATATCAGCGCCTATCGGGACGGCGCTGCTTGGCTCGATGCGCTCAAATCTTATCTGCACGGCAACCTCGCCCATGTAGCGGCGCGGCTCAATGCCGCCTTCCCCGCCATTGACTATCGGGCGCCCGAAGGGACCTACCTTGCCTGGATTGATCTGCGCGGCCTCGGCATCGACTCCACCGAACGGATGGATGCGCTGCAAACCTTGTTGGTGGAGAAATACCGGGTCGCCATCATGCGCGGCGACACCTACGGCCCGGAAGGCACAGGCTATATCCGCCTCAACGTCGGCTGTCCGCGCTCGAAGGTTGACCAAGGGCTCGACGCCCTGATCGGTGCGCTGGGGGAGGTGGTGTAGGGCAAATCCATTCAACGTGAAAAACAAAACGGTGCCATCAGTGATGGCACCGTTATGTGGGGAAATATAAAAAACCGCCCCGGAGATCCGGGGCGGTTTTTTATTTAGTGATACCGAGATGAGTCGTGGACGACACAAGGGCTCAGCGATAGCGGCCACGTACCGAGCTGCTGGCGCGGCCGGCCATCTTGATCAGGCTCTGGCGGGTGTGCAGGTGGCAGAGCGCGACGCCGAGGGCATCTGCTGCATCCGCCTGCGGGGTGGCGGAGAGTTTCAGCAGATGGGTCACCATATGCTGCACCTGCTCCTTGGCGGCACCGCCGGTGCCGACTACCGCCTGCTTGATCTGGGTGGCGGAGTATTCGCTCACCGGCAGGTAGGCATTGACTGCTGCGACGATGGCGCTGCCCCGGGCCTGCCCCAGTTTCAGGGCCGAGTCGGCGTTGCGGGCCATAAAGACCCGCTCGATGGCAAACTCGGTGGGCTTGAACTGGGTGATGATCTCGCATACCCCGTCATAGACCTGCTTGAGGCGCTCCGGCAGCTCGCCGCAATCGGTGCGGATGCAGCCAGAGCCCAAGTATTCGGCCTTGCCGCCCACGACCCGGATAACCCCGTATCCGGTGATCCGCGATCCCGGATCGATGCCCAAAATAATGCTCATGGGTGTTGATTGCTCTAAACGCGAGTGATGGCCGCCAAGATAGCAAACTGTGGCCCGTTTGGCTGTATGTCCCGGGCCAAGCGGGTAAAGATTGGCCAGCCTGCGTCGGGCGTGGTTAGCCCTTGAACAGCGCTATGGTGTCGCCATCCTGCAGGCTGCCGGCACCGCGTACCACCACCCGGTCCCCCTGCTTGAGGGCGCCGCTCACCGCCACCTGCTGGCTGTCGCCAAACAGCACGGTGACCGGCACCCGATTCACCTTGAGCGCCTTGCCGCTCTGCGCCACTTGATAGACCACACTGCCATCGGTGCCGAGCACCAGGGCGTCCCGGGGCAGCAGCATGCTCTGCTGATCCCCCAGTGGCAGGGCAACCCGCACCGGCGAGCCGATGATGAAGGTGCCCGCTTCCGGTTTGAGGCGCAGCTCGATGAGGCGCGACTTGGGATCGGCGCTGGCGGCTCGCTGGTAATAGACGCCGTGACCGCTCAGCTGCTCCCCCTCCACCCGCAGCCGGGTTTGCGGCGCCAGCTGTTGGGCCCAGAGGATGGGGGCCTGCAGGCGGATATCCGGCTGATCCGGGTTGACCAGCTCCAGCGCCTGCTCGCCCGCGTCCACATGCTCGCCGGGCTGGATGAAGTGGTTGTTCACCACCCCATCGAACGGGGCATAGATGTGGCTGCGGCGCAGCTGTTCTTCAATCTGGTTCACCTGTATGGCGGCCAGCCGCTCGGCCAGCGCGGCCTGCTCCACATCGTAGCTGGCCTTGTCGTACTGGCTTTGGGAGGCGCTCTTTTGCTGGTGCAGCCGGGTGATCCGCTGGGATTCGGCGCGGGCGAAGCGCAAGTTGCTCTGCCATTTCGCCTGCTCGGCGCGAGCCTGCTCCAGCGAGAGGCGCAGCGCCGTACTGTCGAGGCGCAGCAGCTCGTCCCCTTTTTTGACCCGGCTGCCAAATTCGGCGATCCATTCCACCCGGCCGCTCACTTCGGCGCTGAGCGCCGCTTGCTGGCGACTCGCCACCGTGCCGCTGACCCAGATATTGGCGGCCGCATCCCCTTGGGTCACATCCGCCAGGGTCACCATCTTGCCCTGATCGGCCAATACCGGTAGCGCGCTGCCTGCAATCAGCACAGCGCCAGCCAACATTCGGGTAATCATATGTGTCATTGATGAGCTCCTTGCTCAGGCCCGCTGGCGTAGGGGTTGTGGGATCGCCACCTGCTCCCCGAGACGCAGGAAGGCAGGCAACAGGATCAGGGTAAACAGGGTACTGCAACTCATGCCGCCGACAATGACGGTGGCGAGCCCGCGGTAAATTTCGCTCCCTTCGCTCGGGCTCAGCATCAGCGGCAGCATGCCGAAGATGCTGGTGAGACTGGTCATGGCGATGGGGCGCATCCGGCTTTGCAGGGCATCGGCCACCGCCAGCTGGCGGCTCATGCCGTCCCGCTCGGCGGTGCGGGTCTGATGCACCAACAGGATGGCGTTGTTGACCACCAGTCCCAGCAGGATGACAAAGCCGATGATGGTGAGCAGATCCATCGGCAGCGGCACCAGCAGCCCGCTCAGTTGCAGCGCCAGCACGCCGCCAACCGAGGCAAGGGGCAGGGTGAGCAACACCAGCAGGGCATCCTTGAGGGAGGCAAACACCCCCCACAGCAGCACCAGCAGGATTACCACGGCGAACAGGAAGATGGTTCCCAGATTGTCGAGCGCCTGTTGCAGGCTGTCGGCGTTGCCGGCGATCTGCAGCTCGCCACCTGCGGGCAGCAGGGGCCGGATGGCGGCAAAACTGCGGTTTTTCAGGGTGTCGATCACCTGCTCCATGGTCATGCCCGCCGGGGGGGCTATCTGCAGGATGATGCTGCGCCGCCCATCGGCCCGGAAGATGCTGGCCGGGCCCATGTCATGCTCTACCCGCAGCAGCTCGCCAAGGGGAACGATGCGCCCGGAGGGGGTGGCCAGCGGCACTGCCTTCAGTTCGTCCGGATTGGCGGAGCTCTGCCCCATCAGCATGATGTCGAGCCGCTCCTCGCCATCGAAATACTCGCCAACCCGCAAGCCGTCGCCAAAGGTCTGGATGATGGTGGGCAGGGGCGTGCGATCCCAACCCACTTCGGCGAGACGCCGATCTTGCGGCACCAGTTTGAGCTCGGGGGCGGTGAAGTCGAGACTCGGCTCGGGCCGGATCTGTGCTCCCGGCAGGTCCTTGCTGAGGATCCCCATGCTGGCTCGGGCCGCCTGATAGAGCTCGGGCAGGTTACCCCCCTGCAGCAGCAGGGAGACGCCGTTTTCGCTGTCAAAGCCGCCAAACAGCGACCCCTGACCGCCGAACACCCGGGTGTCGGGAATACCCACCAGCAGCTGTTTCATCAACAGGCTCTCCAGCTCCTTGATGCGGTTTTCGTCCTTGGGGCGCACGCCAATCTGGGCGCCCCCCGGGTAGCGCAAGATGTAGTAGTTCTTGAGGGCAGGCTCTTTCTCCCCCTTCATGTAGGGGGCGAGGCGGGTGATCAGGGTATCGATCACCTCTTCGCGCTGGGCCTTGAGATTGACCCCGGGGGTGAAGTTCATCCAGACATCCACCGCGTCCCGTTTCACGTCCGGCAGATAGTCCATCTTGGGCAGCAGCGCCCAGGTGGCCAGTGCCGGCAGGCTCATCATCAGGGTGATGACCGTCCAGCGCTGGCGTGAGGTCGAGGTCCAGCGGATCACATGACGAGTGGTGCGCTGCCACAGCGACTCATAGGGATCGGTCAGCGTTTCATGTCCCATCCAGCGCGCCGCCACCGCAGGCAGCACGGTGACGGCGACCAGCATGGAGACTGTCACGGCGCAGGCGATGGTGAGCGCCAGATCGGCAAACAGCTGACCCTCCACATCGTTGAGCAGCAGCACCGGCAGGAAGATGGCGACCGTGGTGAGGGTGGAGGCGACCAGCGCCGTCCACACCTGACGGGTGCCTTCAAGCGCTGCCTCCGCCTTGCTCAAATCCCCCCGCTCGTGGCGCCGGTAGATACTCTCCAGCACCACGATGGCGGCATCGAGCACCATGCCGACGGCAAAGGCGATGCCTGCCAGCGAGATGATGTTGAGGGTGCGATCCATCACCTTGAGCAGGCAGAAGGTGAGCATGATGCTGATGGGGATGGCGAGGGCAATCATCAGGGTCGCCTTGAGCTGGCGCAGGAAGAGCCAGAGGATGGCACAGGAGAGCAGCACCCCGAGCCCCAGGTTGGCGGTGACCATGCTGACGGCGCGATTGATGTAGAGGGAGGCATCGAATGACTGCTCCATGTGCAGCCCGACCGGCTCCAGCACCTCGCGGTTGAGCTCGTTCACCCGAGCCTTGATCGCCTCAAGGGATGCCAGGGCATTGGCACCGCTCTCCTTGAAGATCTGGGCGGCGATGGCGGTATTGCCGTTCTGGATCCGCAGCACCGGGTTCTCTTCCCTGGCCACCCTTACTTCTGCTACATCCCGCAGATAGATGGGCAAGCCATCGCGCCAGTCCACCACCTTGTCCCCCAGCGTCTCGACATCATAGCGACCGGCGAAGCGCAGCTTGTACTCCCAGCGCCCGATGTCGAGGGTACCGGCCGACACGTCCCAGCCGGTGGTGGCCCGGCTGGCCAGCACCGGGATCTCCACTCCCAGCTCGGCGGCGCGATAGGGGTCGAAACGGATCTGGATCTGGCGCTCGTTGATCCCCTCGATCGAGACTGTCGAGACCCCTTCGATGCGCTCCAGCTCGGGTTTGACCCGCGCCTCGATCAACGCCTGATGATCATCGATCACCCCTTTGGCGCCGGGCAGTTGCTGGATGAAGAAGAAGGTGAGGGTGTCGTTGCTGCTGTAGTTGTTGACGTAGGGGCCGCCGATCTTGTCCGGCAATCCCGAGACCCGGTTCAGTCGCGAAATCACATCGAGTTGGGCCCGCTGCATGTCGGTGCCGAGGGCAAACTCCATGTCGATTTCGGTAAAGCCGGGATAGCTGTTGCTGACAAGGCTCTTGAGCCCTTGCACCCCCTGCATCTCCTGCTCGATGGGATCGGTGATCTCCGACTCCATCTCCTGGGGAGAGGCTGAACGCCAGCTCACCGAGATGTTGAGGTGTGGACGGTCGATGTCGGGGAATAGCTGGATCGGCAGTCCCCGGATGCTGAGCAGGCCCAGCAGGAAAATCAGCACGATCGAGACCGCCACCCAGATGGGGCGTTCGATCGCCGTTTTGGCGAGGTTCATTCACTCTTCCTGAGTTGTTGTTATCGGCCATTCCGCTGGCCTTGCTTCCAAAGACCCTGCAACAGGGACTCAAGCATTTAACTGGAATTCTCCCGGCTTGTAAATGCATGGTTAACAAACAAAAAACCGGCCACGAGGGCCGGTTTGGTACTGGTTTGCCAAGGGATCAGGCGGCGTGCTCGACCTTGTTTGGCTGCTTGCTTGGTTGCTGGGAGAAGCCTTCCAGCTCGCCCGGGGCGAAGTTGTCTACCTGGATCGCTTCGTAGCGGAGGGCATCGGCGGCCAGCAGTTTGTCCGCTTCGTCCTTGCTCAGGATGGAAACGGCCAGTGCGGCGGCAACCAGCTCCGGCAGCGCCAGTTTGCGGGGCAGTTTGCCCTCTTTCTGGGCCTGCACCAGCTTCTTCTCGTAGGGCTGCACAGCGACCATGGCCTGGAAGGCGCGCTCCATCAGGCCGACCGGATCTGCCTCGTCTTTGCCCACATAGCAGAGGGCGGTCAGACGGTCGCGGAACTCGCCCGGCTTCATCATGGCCAGGCAGATGGCGTGGCAGCGATCGTCTGCCGGCATCTTGTAACCGACACCGAACGGGAATACCACCCGCTTGAGCACAGCACCCACCACCTTGTTCGGGAAGTTCTGGAAGAAGCCCTCGAACGCCTTGCCAATCAGGTAGAGGTTGCGCTCCACCGCGTACTGCACGAACGGCAGATCGGATACCATGCGGCCCTGATCCTCGTAGTGCTTGAGGGTGGCGGAGGCCAGGTAGAGGTGGCTCAGCACATCACCCAGACGGGCGGAGATCATCTCCTTGCGCTTGAGATCGCCACCCAGCATCAGCATGGAGACGTCGGCGCACAGCGCCAGCCCTTTACTCATGCGAGACAACTGCTTGTAGTAGCGGGCGGTTTCACCGGCTACCGGCGCGCTGTTGAACTGACCCAGAGTCAGCCCCTGGAACAGGGAACCGAAGAAGTTGCCGGCGCCGAAGGCGATGTGCTTCATCAGCAGGGCGTCAAACTTCTCGAGACCGCGTTCCACGTCGGTATCGGCCGCCGCTTCCAGCTCGGCAAAGACGTACGGGTGGCAGCGGGTGGCACCCTGCCCGAAGATCATCAAGTTGCGGGTCAGGATGTTGGCCCCTTCCACCGTGATGGCCACCGGAATCCCCATGTAGGCGTAGCCGGTGTAGTTTTTCGGGCCGAGCTGGATGGCACGACCGGCGTGGATGTCCATGGAGTCATCCATGATCTGACGCGCCATTTCGGTCATGTGGTACTTGGAAATCGCGGTGACGATGGCCGGTGCCTGACCCAAGTCCAGGGAACCGGCGGTCATGCGACGGGCCCCTTCCAGCTGATAGGTGAGGCCGCCGATGCGAGCCAGCGCCTCTTGCACCCCTTCAAACTTGCCGATGGACATGCCGAACTGCTTGCGCACATAGGAGTAGGCGCCCACGGTGCGGCTCGCCATGTGACCACAGGCGGTGCCAAGGGCTGGCAGTGAGATGCCTCGACCGGCGGAGAGGCATTCGACCAGCATGCGCCAGCCGCGACCGGCGTAATCCGGGCCGCCGATGATCCAGTCGAGCGGAATGAACACATCCTTGCCGAAAGTCGGGCCGTTCAGGAACGCCAGACCCATGGGGTAGTGGCGATCGCCGACGCGCACGCCGGGGTGGCTGGTGGGAATGAGGGCACAGGTGATGCCGAGCTCTTCCTTGTCACCCAGCAGTTTTTCCGGGTCATAGAGTTTGAATGCCAGCCCCAGCACGGTGGCGCGCGGCGCCAGGGTGATGTAGCGCTTGTTCCAGTTGAGGCGAATACCCAGCACCTCTTCACCCTTGTGCATCCCTTTGCAGACGATCCCCTTGTCAGGAATGGCACCTGCATCGGAGCCCGCTTCCGGCCCGGTCAGGGCGAAGCAGGGCACCTCTTTGCCATTGGCCAGCCCCGGCAGCCAGAAATCTTTCTGGGCCTGGGTGCCGTAGTGCATCAGCAGCTCGCCCGGGCCAAGGGAGTTTGGCACCATGACGGTGACCGCCACGCTCAGGCTCTTGGTGGCAATGCGGGTGACGATGGTGGAGTTGGCAATCGCCGAGAACTCGCGGCCGCCATAGGATTTCGGGATGATCAGGGAGAAGAAGCCTTCCTTCTTCAGATAGTCCCACACCGGTTCCGGCAGGTCTTTGGTTTCGTTAACGATCTTGAAGTCATCAACCATGGCGAGCAGGGTTTCGACCTGATTGTCGATAAAGGCCTGCTCCTCTGCGGTCAGCTCGGCCTTGCCGTAGCCGTGCAGTTTTTTCCAGTCGGGGTTGCCGCGAAACAACTCGCCATCCCACCAGACGGAGCCGGCTTCCATGGCCTCCCGCTCGGTAGCTGACAAGGGCGGCAATATCTTTTTGAAGATGCCGAACACCGGACGGGTTACCACCTTTTTACGGATGGAGGGTACGCCGAGCACAACGGCTATCGCCAGCACCAGCAGGACAAGCAATGTGATCATACCGAAGTTCCTTCTATTTCACTGTTTCCGTTGATTTATTGTTGGTTGTTACACGGCCAGGGAGAGCCTGGTCGACTCCACGGGCGCCCCGACTCCGGACGCCAGATAAGGAATAACGTTGCGCACCAGCCCTTCCACATCGAGCTGCTGGCCAAAGTCGGCCAGGGCGATGTCGCGCAGGGCATCGGCGGAGGCCATGGTGAATACGACGGTGCCCAGGGTGAAGTGCAGGCGCCAGAAGAGATCCGCGGGCGACAGGGCCGGATTGGCCTTGGAGATGGCCTGGGTGATCCGCTGCAAAATGGGGCCATAGTGGGCGGTGATAAAGCGGCGCAGGTGGCCCTGGCTGTCGATATAGCCGCGCCCCAGCAGCTGCATAAAGATGGCCGGGCCGTTGGCTCGCACCGCCGAGAGTTTCATCAGTGGCTCTACAAAACTTTCAAACAGTTGCAGCAGGGTCAGCTGCTCCTGCTCCATCAGTACCCGCAGGCGAGCATCAAGATCGGGCATAAACAGGCTCAGATAGCGGTCGAGCACCGCCTGGATCAGCTCCTTCTTGGAGCCGAAGTGATAGTTCACCGACGCCAGATTAACGTCGGCCTCGCTGGTGATCAGACGCAAAGAGGTATCGGCGAATCCCCGCTCGGCAAACAGCACTTCAGCGGCGTCGAGAATACGGTTTTTGGTATCGATTTTACTCACTGGACACCTCACTTAAACGAATGTTTAAAAAGTACGTTTCATAACGTGAAGTGTCAAGAGAATGTGAATGAGTGTTAGCGGAATGTTTTTCGATGAAAAAAGCAAAGTGGGCGGAACTTAGTCAAAAAGCAGGACTCTATATCTATGCCACTGCAATTAAACATTAAGTCTCGCCCAACCTGCACCATGCTAGTTGGGCCTTTTTTTGCGCGTCTGTTACCGGTTTGCGGTTTGCAGGCAAAAAAAACCGCCGCAGGGCGCGACGGTGGGGAAAGTGAGTTCGCGTCATCCTGACGGCAAACTGTCGATGCGAGTTCAGGCATGTATCGACGGGGGCAGTATGCCAGCCAGAGCCCCTCAGACTATGTCAGCTTCGCGGTATTTTGTGACAAAGTGTGGCAAGCACTGGCGTGGCCCAAGCTGCGGCTCTTTGCTATGCTGCCCTTTCAAAATATGAGGGGAGAGAAGATGAAGTACCCGGTCGATACCCACACTCACACCATTGCCAGCACCCATGCCTACAGCACCATCCACGACTATCTGCCCATCGCCAGAGCCAAAGGGATCAAGCTGTTCGCCACCACGGATCATGGCCCCGAGATGGCCGATGCCCCTCATGTCTGGCATTTTGCCAACTTGCCGACCTTGCCAAGAGTGGTGGAAGGGGTAGGGATCTTGCGGGGTATCGAGGCCAACATCAAAAACCTCGACGGGGAGATCGATTTCCCAGAGCGCTATGAGTCGCGTCTCGACATGATCATGGCGGGTTTTCATGAGCAGGTATTCCCTCCCTGCGATCAGGCAACCCACACCCAGGCGATGATCAACGCCATCAAGAGCGGCCGAGTCGATATGATCAGCCACCCGGGCAACCCCGCATTTCCCATCGACATTCAGGCGGTGGTCAAGGCGGCTGCGGACTATCGGGTGGCGCTGGAGATCAACAACTCCTCCTTCATTCACTCGCGCCCGGGGAGCGAAGGCAACTGCCGCGCAATCGTTGAAGCCGCGCGAGATCTGGGGGCCTACCTCACCTTCGGCTCCGATTCCCATGTCGCTTTCAGCCTCGGCGATTTTGACCATTGCCACCGTCTGGTGACCGAAGCGGGCTTCCCGCAAGAGCGGATCCTGGTGCGCTCCCCCCGCGCCCTGCTCGAATTTCTCGAAAGCCGCGGCCGTGCCCATATCCCCGAGTTTGCCGATCTGTAAATCGGGCTCTAACACCATGAGCCAACTCATAAAATCGAGTTGGCTCAATTGACTTGCCGGTCATTTTTTATGAATGTGGAGAGCAACAAGCCGGTATAGCTCAGTTGGTAGAGCAGCGCATTCGTAATGCGAAGGTCAGGAGTTCGATTCCCCTTATCGGCACCATATAAAACAAAGGGTTGGCTTCTTGGTAAAGCTAGCTCTTTAGCGCATTTGCCCAACACCATGCCCAACACTTCACAGTGTATAGGCTGCCCATGACGGGCGGCTAACTTGTCTTGTACGCAAGAGAGAACACCAGAGGAAAATAAAAGAATCGAGGGGGGATAGGATAGGTCTGTTCGATTATGGGGGAAAATTGCATGGAGGGGAGCAGGGGGTAAGGGAGGTCTTCTTATATATGCAATGAGGCTTGAAAAAATCTCACAGAAAATATGACAAATGGCCCCCTCTGCAAGAGTCAATACAACCCCATGAGCATACTGGCTATAGGGGATAGTAATCAGATGGGGGCTGCATGTCTTGAGAGGCGTGAGGGGTAAAGTACCTCTTCTCTATCACCGGATTACTTCATCTTTCACGGCTTCATAGTAGGAATAGTGGGAGTATCGAGCGCATAAGGGTGTAGTGGTCTAATCATCCCGGACACCATTTTAGGTGGTACAGTCGCCACCATGACCTGAGGTGTTCAATGACAAGATTACGTCGCTCATTTACTGCCGCATTCAAACTCGAAGCCGCATCCCTGGTGCTCGACCAGGAATATTCAGTCCCCGAAGCCAGCCGTTCACTGGACGTCGGTGAAACCGTGCTCCGTCGCTGGGTTCAGCAGCTTCAATCCGAACGCAGTGGCACAACCCCAATCAGCAAAGCGCTAACTCCTGAGCAGCAGAAAATCCAGGAGCTGGAAGCCCGTATCAACCGACTCGAACGTGAAAAGGTCATTCTAAAAAAGGCTACTGCTCTCTTGATGTCGGACGAGTTCACACGTACGCGCTGATAGACCGATTAAGGGAGCAAGCCCCCATCACCCTGGTCTGCTGCGCTTTCGATGTTCCAACATCCTGTTTTTACGACTATCTGGCTCGCAGGCGGACGATTAACCGTGAGCGCATGCAGCATCGCTGTGAGTTGCGCCGTTTGTTCAAAGTGAGCCGGAACTCGGCAGGCAGCCGTGCCTTGATGTCGATGATGCGGGAGTTGGGGTATCAGATTGGTCGATTCAAAGTACGTAACCTGATGAAGGAAGCCGGTCTGGTATCCAAGCAACCGGGCGCTCATCGCTATCAGGTCGCTCGGTCTGAACGACCGGGCATTCCCAATCTGCTGGCCCGCGAATTTGATGTCCAGCAACCCAATCAGGTGTGGTGATATCACCTACGTCTGGGCAGGTGGTCGTTGGTATTACCTGGCAGCGGTGCTTGACCTGTACACCCGGCGGGTCGTGGGCTGGGCGATGTCTGATAAACCTGATGCAGAATTGGCAATCAAAGCACTGGAGATGGCCTATCAGCAGCGGGGTTGCCCATCCGGTGTGCTATTTCACTCCGACCAGGGCAGCCAATATGGCAGCCGGGCATTTCGGCAACGACTGTGGCGTTATCGCATAACCCAGAGCATGAGTCGTCGTGGAAACTGCTGGGATAACGCCCCGATGGAGCGACTGTTCAGAAGCCTGAAGTCAGAGTGGCTCCCGGCTATGGGATATATGAGCTTGCGAGAGGCGAAACGAGATATCAGTTATTACCTGATGGATTACTACAACTGGCGGCGTCCACATCACCACAATGACGGGATACCGCCAGCAAAAGCCGAAGAATGGCCTAACCAAGTGTCCGGATTTAGTTGACCACTACATCCTGATGCTTTACCAGCCCGATGAGGGGAGTTGCTTCGTCTGTCTGAAGCCCCAGAGCCAAGTCGCAAATGGCCATCACCTAGCCGGCTATCCCGGTTTACGGTTACTCGCCAGAGGTGACCGTATGAGTATCGGTATGACCCTGACCGTGGTGTTTGGAGGCTAAAGTAATGCTGCTTTGATCAGTGGGGATCCGCCGGTACCAGCAGAACCTCGATCCCGGCATCATGCAAACCTGTTAGTAGTTCTGGTGGCAGGGCATCATCGGTGATTAGAGTATGAATTCGCTGAATATTAATGATCCTGTGTAGGCTGGAGCGGAAAAATTTGCTGGAGTCGGTGACTACAATGATTTTTTTTGCAACCTGGCACATGCAACGGTTAAGGCGCGCCTCATCCTCGTGATGGGTACTAACACCGCGTTCTAGGTCGATGCCATCCACCCCGAGAAACAGCAGGTCAAAATGATAGTTTTGCAGGGATTGCTCGGCCTGTGCCCCATAGAACGAGAGTGATTTGCGGCGCAGGTGGCCGCCGGTCATCAGCAGCTCGATCCCATCCGCCTCTAGCAGTTCATTGGCCACGTTCATGCCGTTGGTCATCACCAGGATCTCCTGATGTTCGCGCAGATGACGAGCTACCTCCAGTGTCGTAGTGCCTGAGTCGAGTATAAGGCGACTCCCGGGTTGCACCAGTGTGGCTGCCAGCGCGCCGATCCGCTGTTTGACTGGCGTATTGAGCACACTTTTGTCGGCAATGGTTCGCTCGGGTGCGGCCTGATTGGGTTCACACAACAGAGCGCCCCCATAGGCGCGTACAGCTATCCCTTGTTTTTCCAAGAATGCCAGATCGTTGCGAATGGTGACAGTAGACACCTGAAACTGTGCTGATAAGTCATTGACTTGTACGCTGCCATGGCTACGCAGTTGTTGGATGATACGCTCACGGCGTTCACTGGTGCCGATAGTACTTTTCTCGGTAATTTGCATTATTCCGCTCTGTCCGCATTGTTTGTCCGGTTTGCACATGGACTTTCACTTTATTGCATTTTGTGTATTAACGCTTAGAGGAGAATGCAAATCAAGCCTTCACCTTATGCTTTGTGACAGAAAAGTCACTTTAGCCAAATGCCTTTCCTTTCCTTTCCTTTTGTTTTTCGTGATCTATCTCATAAAACACATGGTCTTTCGTTTCGTTTTGCATTCAATGGGTTTACCTTTATGAAAAGAAATGAAATTTAGCTGCGGTTTTATTTGGTGGTATTGGAGGGTAAGTGAAAGGTATCGCTCAGATAATAGAAAGAAACAAGAATGGGGAAACAGCTGGCATCACCTCTGTGTGTTCTGCTCACCCGTTAGTGTTAGAAGCGGCACTAATGCTGGCCAAGAAAGAAGGAAGTGTCCTGCTTGTGGAGGCCACCTCTAATCAAGTGGATCAATTTGGTGGCTATACCGGTATGACACCTGCAGATTTTCGCGAACGTTTATACCAGTTGGCAGATCGCTGTGGTGTTGAGCGTGAGATGGTGATCCTTGGTGGCGATCACTTGGGTCCAAATCGATGGCAGGGACTTTCTGCTTCCGAAGCCATGGCACATGCAGAAACGCTTATTGCCACATATGTGGCGGCAGGTTTCAAAAAAATCCATCTTGACTGCAGTATGGCTTGTTCCGATGACCCTTTATCACTCAGTGATGAAGTGGTTGCCGAACGTGCAGCTAGGCTTGCGGTAGTTGCTGAGCGTACTTGTTACGAGAAGTTTGGGCGCTGCGACCTGATTTATGTAATTGGCACCGAAGTCCCCGTTCCTGGTGGGGCGCATGAAGATCTCTCAGAACTTGCGGTAACAACACCTCAGGCTGCGCGTTATACATTGGAAGCACATCGAGCGGCCTTTACTCGTCAAGGTTTGGGGGATGTATGGTCACGGGTCATTGCGTTGGTAGTACAGCCGGGCGTTGAATTTGATCATACGAGAGTGGTTGATTACCAAAGTGGCAAGGCTATTGGCTTGAGTCTGATGATCAAGGAATACCCCCACATGGTGTTTGAAGCCCACTCGACGGATTATCAAACACCGCAGGCTTACCAGCAGTTAGTACGTGATCACTTTGCGATTCTTAAAGTCGGCCCTGCGCTCACGTTTGCCCTGCGTGAAGCATTGTTCTCATTGGCTGCTATTGAATCTGAGTTGGTGACTGCCAGTGCCTGTTCCGGACTGCGCAATGTGCTCGAACAGACCATGTTGGAGCGGCCTGGATATTGGCAAAGCCACTATCAGGGAAGTCCTAATGACAGACGTTTGGCTCGAGGTTACAGCTATTCGGATCGGATCCGTTACTACTGGCCTGAGCAGCGGGTAGATGAAGCGTATGCATGTCTGTTGGCCAATCTGGAACAAGAGCAAATTCCGTTGCCACTGCTGAGCCAGTATCTACCAATCCAATATCAAAAAGTGCGTGAGGGGCTGCTTTCTGCAGATCCCCACAGTCTGATTCTTGATCAGGTTCAGGAAGTGCTGCGGCACTATTCTCGGGCTTGTTGTCCCCAGCCTGAAATGGCTATGTGAGGTATTACAGTCATGATTCTTGGTTATGAAAAAGAAACATTAATCGCAGCCAAAGGAATTGCTACTGCGAGTGAAATTCAACAACAGCCTGCGACATGGTTAGAAACATTAGGCATGGTCGATAAGGAAAGAAACGCCATAGATCAGTTTATTACTCCCTTACTAATGCAAGGTAATCTGCGAATTATTCTGACCGGCGCAGGGACATCTGCTTTTGCGGGGCGTGCGTTGGCCCCTTATTTATCGGCACGTCTTAACGGTAGAGTGGAGTCGATCCCCAGCACAGATATTGTTACTGATCCAAAAGAGTATCTGGACCAAGATACCCCGACGTTACTTGTTTCGTTTGCCCGTTCGGGAAACAGTCCTGAAAGTGTGGCAGCTGTTGATTTGGCTAGCAGTTTGGTAAGCAAATGTTACCACTTGGTTCTCACTTGCAATGCTGAAGGGAAACTATATCAGCGTTGTCAGAAGGAGGGTCGATCACTGGCACTGTTGATGCCGCCTCAGACCAATGATCGTAGTTTTGCCATGACAAGTAGTCTCACCAGCATGATGTTGACCTGCTTGACTGTATTTTTGCCGAAACGGTTCAACCAGCATGCTTGCACTTCACTGGCAGGCGTCAGTGAGGCCATCCTGAAACAGGTCGTTCAAACGGTGCCTGCATGGAATGAACCACTCCCACAACGAGTTATCTATCTTGGTAGTGGCAGTCTGCAGGGTGTTGCACAAGAAGCAGCGCTTAAGTTGCTGGAGCTGACCAGTGGGCGGTTAATTGCCATGTTCGATTCTCCTACCGGATTTCGTCACGGACCAAAATCAGTGGTCGATAGCAATACTTTAATCGTGCAGATGATCTCCAATGATCCCTATACACGACAATATGACCTTGATTTGTTAAATGAGCTGCGTCGTGATGGTGTTGCTGCACGAGTTGTTGCCCTGGCCGATATTCCTGACAATCGGATTGAGGCTGGTGAATATATTTACCTTCCACAGACTCAGCGCGGCGATGATGCAGAGCTGGCATTTTGTTACCTGCTTTATGCCCAGTTCTACGCATTCCATACATCCATGATGCTTGGTATCAATCCGGATAATCCATGTCCGAGCGGTCGTGTTAATCGAGTCGTGCAGGGGGTCACAATCTATCCGTATCCCGAGCAGAACTTGAGTAAACCGTCATGTGCAACAGTTTACTGAAGCAAAGTTATCCATCTGTGAACTGGTTCCAATTCACAGGAGCATGGACCCACTCTATGCGTTCAGAGTTGGGAAAGCTTTATTCAGGCGGTGTCAGGAATGATGGCATTAATTACCCGACAGGGGAGGATCTTTAATGGTCGAGCGGATCAGGGCGCGCCATCTGTTAACCGAAACAGGTTGGCGAGAGGCCTGCTGGCTAGAGCATGAGAATGGCTGGATAACGGCGATAGGCTCTCTCTCTCAAGAAAATATGGGGTTTGATGTCGAGCTGCTGGTGCCCGCGCTGATCGATGGTCATGTCCACGGCGGTGCCGGTGTCGATGTCATGGATAGCGATAGCAATGCCTTGGCTACCTTGTCGATGGCCAAGGCGGCAGAAGGGGTTGGCGCTTTTCTTGCCACCACGGTCACCGCACCACTCCCCGAGATAGAGCAAGCCCTTGATCGGATTGCCGATGGCGTTGCCCGCGGCATGCCGGGCGCCGAGCTGCTCGGCTGCTATCTGGAAGGCCCCTACTTCACGCCGGACAACAAGGGCGCCCACGATCAGGCGCTGTTTCGGGAGCTGGATATTGCCGAACTGACCCACCTGCAACAGCTGGCGCGCGGCAGCCTGAAGGTGGTCGCGCTGGCACCGGAAAAGCCCAACGCCATCGCGGCCATTCACCATCTTGCCGCAAACGGCGTGCGGGTGATGCTGGGCCACTCGGCGGCGGATCACGACACCACCATGGCGGCGCTGGCAGCGGGTGCCTCCGGGCTGGTGCACTGCTTCAACGGCATGCGCGGCCTGCACCACCGCGAACCCGGCATGGTCGGTGCAGGTCTTGTCCATCCCGCTGCCTGGCTGGAGCTGATCGCCGATGGCCATCATCTCCACCCGAGCGTGCTCAAGCTCTGTCACTGCTGCGCCGGTGAGCGCCTGCTCCTGGTCACGGATGCGATGCGTGCTGCAGGTATGCCCGACGGTCACTACCTGCTCGGCAACTATCGGGTCGAGATGAAAAACGGCGTGGTACGCACCGAAACCGGCGGTCTGGCGGGCAGCACCCTCACCCTGCTTGGCGCAGTACGCAACATGGTGCAGCTGGCGAACGTACCGCTCGATGAAGCCATCGCAATGGCCTCGCTGGCACCAGCAAAGATGCTCGGCATTGCCGATCGCCTCGGTTCACTGGCAGTTGGCAAACAGGCCAACCTGCTCGCTCTCACCACTGAACTCAATCAACAACACATCTGGGTGGCTGGCCGGGAGATAAACCCGACTCAGCTCTCCTCCCTTTTCTCAGGATCTCGCGTCAATCAGGACGCTCAGGAGTCACTATGTATCTGATCTCTTCCCATGAAATGCTCAAAGATGCCCAGCGCCGCGGCTACGCCGTACCGGCTTTCAACATCCACAACCTGGAAACTGTGCAGGTGGTGGCTCGCACCGCCGCTCGCATGCGCTCTCCGGTGATTTTGGCTGGCACCCCGGGCACCTATCGCCATGCCGGGGTCGAGTATCTGGTCTCCATCTGTCAGGCCGCGGCCCATGAGTACCGTATCCCGCTGGTGCTGCATCTGGATCACCACGAAGACGAGCAGGACATCCACAACAAGGTCGAAGCGGGTATTCGCTCCGCCATGATCGATGCCTCGCACTTTCCGTTTGAAGAGAACATCGAGAAGGTGCGCAGCGTGGTGACCTTCTGCCACCGCATGGGCGCCAGCGTCGAAGCGGAGCTTGGTCAGCTGGGCGGTCAGGAGGATGACCTCATCGTCGATGCCGCTCACGCCAAATTTACCGACCCGCTCAAGGCGGCAGAGTTTGTCCGCCGCACCGATATCGACTCGCTGGCCGTGGCCATCGGTACCGCTCACGGCCTCTACAAGGAGGAGCCCCGCCTCGACTTCGCCCGCCTCGCCGCCATTCGCGAGCAGGTGGATATTCCGCTGGTGCTGCACGGCGCCTCCGGCGTACCGGAGGCCGATGTGCGCCGCTGCATCGAACTCGGGATCTGCAAGGTCAACGTTGCGACCGAACTGAAGATCGCCTTCGCCGATGCGATGAAAGCCTTCCTTGGATCTCATCCGGATGCCAGCGACCCGCGCCAGTATCTGGTGCCCGCCATGGCCGCCATGGAGGAAGTTGTCGAGGCGAAAATCCGTATGTGTATGAGTGAGAACCGTATTTGATTTGGATAGGTTATCTATTGCCTGCGATGTATATCCGTTTGTTGACGTCTATTAACGTGCTGCAATGAGCTGGATTCATCTGTTTACTAGCCGCAAGTGAGATGCATTCTTATAGAAGAAATTAACCAGTTAGAAAAAGCATTGGGGAGGCTTCCTTCTTTCGATGTCTTTTTATTAACTTCGTGAAAGCGATCTCATTTTCGTTTTCTTTCAATTTATTAATGTCTGGACTGGCGTTAAGCTAAGTAAAACACAGTTAGTGCGGCGGGGACGAATAACGACATCAGGTATGTGCCTGCAAGCATAATGATGTTGCTAGTTAATTTAATCAGATGGCTTAGTGTGTTGCCTGCATATATGCCGGTATGCCTATAACATAGGAATGAAATATATGACAACTCCAAATATTGTATGGACTAGGATTGATGAACGTTTGTTACACGGACAAATTCGTATCACATGGGGTAAACACACAGAGGCGAATCTGATTCTTGTTGCTAATGATGATGCAGCAGAAGGCCCCAATGCTGCCTTTATGCAAGCTGGTATGAAAGCTTCCGCAGGTGGAGAATATGCAGTTAGATTTTTTACTATTAAAAAGACAATTGATGTGATTCATAATGCATCAGATAAACAGCGAATATTTATTCTTTGTAATAACCCGACAGATGTTGCTCGTTTGGTAGAGGGAGGGGTTCCGATCACCCACTGCAATATCGGGAATATGCATTATCATGAAGGCAAGAAGCAAATCGCAAAAACAGTGTCTGTTGATGATAATGATATTAAAGCATTTGAGAGCATGACCCAAAAGGGGGTATGTTGCACGGTTCAAAATACACCTGATCAAAACGCATTGGATATCTTTGAACTGGTTAACGGCGCCGCCTGACATTAAAAAATAAGATATATTTACATTTACTTTCAAAAAGGAATTAAGCATGTTTTTCGAAGCTATGCTTGTCGCAATATGGGCATTTTTTTGTGGTATCGATAAATATGATGTCGCACTAAATATCCACCGCCCGATTATAACCGGTCCGGTAGTTGGATTGATTATGGGGGATATGCAAATTGGCTTGGTTGCGGGGGCTACTCTGGAGTTAGCTTGGTTAGGATTGGTACCTAACGCAGGTGCTCAGCCACCTGATGTCACAATGGGCACCATCGCAGCAGTCGCATTTGCTGTGATGACTGGTCAATCCGCAGAAGTGGCTATGGGTGTCGGGATGCCCATCGCGGTCCTGATGCAGATGTTAGTGATTGGTTTCTTTGCATTGACTTCTTTCACTATGGGTAAGGCGGATCGTTACGCTGAACAAGGTGATGCATCTGGTATCGATCGATTACTGATAGCGACTATTTCACTTCGCTCAATGCTATACGCTGTTGTCGCATTTGCTACAGTCTATTTTGGTGAACATGGTGCAACCTGGATTGATGAAAATGCACCAACGGTATTGTTAGAAGGGCTAGGGATTGGTGCCAAGATGGTACCAGCGATTGGTTTCGCCATGCTGCTAAAAATCATGTGGTCCAAAGAAGTTGCAGGGGTGTTTTTTATCGGTTTTGTAATGACAACCTACTTGAAGTTGCCAATCATGGCTGTTGCAATCTTGGGCGCATCTGCCGCAGCACTTTATTACTTCTTTAGTGGAAATACCAACTCAAACAAGCAAGCAGAGGAATTTGAAGATGGCATCTGATATTACAATGTCTCCACTGAGGAACAATGTCGAGGCATCTCAAGTAAAAAATCATTCATTGGTAGATAATATCGATGCTTATGAAGATACCGCTGTACGTAAAGTCATCACCAAGAAAGATTTGTGGATCTGTTCTTTACGTGGCTTGTTTATGGAGGGCAACTTCAACTTTGAACGAATGCAGGGTGGTGGTTTTGCGTACTCCATTATTCCTGCTTTAAAAAAGATTCATGGTAATAATAGAAATGATCTAGCCAAAGCATTGAAAAATCATCTGCAGTTCTTCAATGCAAGTCCGAAATTATTTACCTTCCTGCTAGGTACAGCTATCGCAATGGAAGAGAATAAAGAAAAACCGTCTACTGTCAACGTAATGAAAGTGGCTGGTATGGGCCCTACCGGTGGTATTGGCGATGCGATCGACCACATGACGTTGATGCCATTGACATTAGCACTGGGGGCGTCGATTGCCATTGAAGGATCGATTGCTGGTCCGTTTGTTTTCTTCCTGCTGTATCAGATTGTGCACTTTTTTGTTTATTTTGGTTTGATGTTCATGGGATACCGTGCTGGTACTGCAGCGATGGTAAACATGAGTGATGCAACAGAAAAGTTGGCAAAAGCTGCCAATATCATGGGTATTTTCGTAATCGGCGCACTATCGGCAACATTTATCAAGTTACAGACGACAGCATCCTTAGAGCTCGGTGGTAAAACGGTAGAGCTTCAAGCTTCGTTGTTTGACAAAATCATGCCTAATCTATTGCCGTTAGCATTGGTATTTTTTATGTTCAAGATGGTTAAGGGGACCGGGTTCTGGGCGAAGCCACCAGTGCTTATTTTCTCAACCTTGGCCGCTGGGGTAGTCGGGCATTACCTTGGGATTATTTAAATACGCTGATAAATACTAATGGGGTGGGATATCCCCCACCTATTTAAGAGGGATAAATTACATGATCGGTATTGTAGTGTCTGGACATATCAACTTTGCATCCGGAATGCAGTCTGCAATGAAAGCGATTGTGGGGGAGCCGGAGCAGATGCGCTTCGTCGACTTTGTCGAGTCCATGTCGACGGATGATTTGGAGACTGCTCTGAGAAATGCAGCTCAGGAAGTTAACTCTGACGATGGCGTACTGTTTTTAACAGATATTCCTGGCGGTTCACCAGCAAATCGAGCATCCGTCATTTTAATGGATTCTGATCAGGTAGAGGTATTGTCTGGGGTTAACTTACCAATGATTGCAAATGCCGCATTTGAACGTGACGGTGCATCATTGCATGAGCTGGTCGATATTCTTCAAGATATTGGTAAAAGTACAATTCAGGATATGAGAAAGGCACTGGAGGCTGCCATTGTTGAGGAGTGCATTAGTGAGGAAGAGGGTCTTTAATAATGCTCTTCATTCATTATTACGTGGGAGTCTTATAAGGTGTTTGCCCCTGCATTATAAGGAATTAGTTTTCACGACTTCTTTGTCATGAATGAACAGTCAGTAATGCACTGATGGCTAGTTATTTTCATCGATGTCAGTGGCTGTGGTTATAACTTGAGGTTTTAAAATGGAAATTCGTCACCCCATACACAGTGAACATGCGAAACACTTAGATACAAGTGGCCTGCGTCGCCATTTTCTGATCGAAGAGATGTTCCAGCAGAATAAAATCAATCTTACCTATAGTCACATAGACCGTATCATCGTTGGTGCCGCTGTACCGCTTGGTGAGCCTCTTTCCCTGGAAGGTGGGAAGGAGATCGGGGTTGAGTTCTTTCTACAACGTCGTGAGTTGGGTGTGATCAACATCGGTGAGCCAGGTTTGGTGACTGTTGATGGTAAGACTTTTGAGATTGGTGCTCGTGAGGCTCTCTATGTTGGCATGGGGGCGCGTGAAATTGTATTTTCTAGCGTAAAACCGGAGCATCCTGCACGTTTTTATCTTAATTGTGCTCCGGCTCATCATGCTTATCCGACACGCAAAATTTCTCGTGAAGAGGCTGCTCCGGAATCTTTGGGAAGTCAGGGAAATTGTAACGTTCGTACCATCTATAAATACTTGCATCCTTCGGTACTGCCGACTTGCCAGTTGCTGATGGGAATGACAGAACTCGCTCCAGGCAATCTGTGGAATACCATGCCTTGTCATACCCACGAACGCCGCATGGAGGTTTATCTCTATTTTGATATGAGTGAGAACAACCTGGTTTTCCACTACATGGGGGAACCTCAGGAGACTCGGCATCTGGTGGTACGTAATGAACAGGCGGTAATCAGTCCGAGTTGGTCTATCCACTCTGGTGTCGGTACTTCGGCTTACACCTTCATTTGGGGCATGGTCGGTGAAAACCAGACTTTCCACGATATGGATCATGTTGCCATGAGTGATTTGAAGTAAACCCTACCAATTAATTTATGCGGGTTGCTTGACGCAAGCCAATCCGCCTTGTCGCAGGAAGAAATATGAACATGTTTGATCTCATGGGTAAAGTCGCTATGGTGACCGGCTGTAATACCGGTCTTGGACAGGGCATGGCATTGGGTCTTGCGCAGGCTGGGGCTGATATCGTTGGTGTCGGTTACGAACCTGCTGCTGAGACACAGGCAGCCATTGAAGCAATGGGCCGGAAATTTCACTACATCACAGCAAATTTGATGCAACAGGACTTGCTGGGTGCAATTGTCTCAGAAGCTGTCGAAGTAATGGGTGGTGTAGATATTCTAGTGAATAATGCTGGTATTATTCGCCGTCAGGATATTCTCGAGTTTACAAATAAGGATTGGGATGACGTGATTAATATCAACCAAAAGACGGTATTTTTCTTGTCACAGGCGGTAGCCAAGCAATTTGTTAAACAAGGTCGGGGTGGCAAGATCATCAATATTGCCTCAATGCTCTCGTTCCAGGGCGGTGTGAGAGTTCCTTCCTATACAGCCAGTAAGTCTGCGGTAATGGGTCTGACGAGAGCTCTGGCCACTGAACTTGCTCATCACGGCATTAATGTTAATGCCATTGCGCCAGGCTATATGGCAACAGATAACACAGCTGCTTTACGTGCAGACGAGGCTCGTAACAACGCAATATTGGAACGGATCCCAGCGAATCGTTGGGGTGCACCATCTGATCTGGCTGGCCCTGCGGTATTCTTGGCATCTGCTGCCAGTGACTATGTGAACGGCTACACATTGGCCGTTGATGGCGGCTGGCTGGCTCGTTGATAAGGAGAGCTGACTATGTCATCAGTAGCTAGAGCTGAGGTGCTGGCAGCGATGAAGCGTGTATATCGCTATCAAGCGGCCCATCAGACCCGTAGTGTGATTCGTCGTAGTGGCAAGGTTCGATTTATTAAAGATACAGATTGGGAGCGGGGGGTATTTTGGTCTTGTGTTGCGAATGCATGGCAAGCAACGGATGACACGGAGTACCTGGACGGGGTGATGAACTACACCCTGCATACCGGCTTTCGGGCCGGCCCCAACCCACGATTTGCTGATGATCACGTGTGCTGCCAGGCCTACCTGGATGTCTATCCATTGGTCAACCAGATTGAAGCGCTGGAGCCGACCATCAAGGCCCTCGATTTGATGCTGGAGTCACCTGCTCCTGGCCGTCAGGATTGGTGGTGGTGTGACTCTTTATTTATGGCCCCCCCCGTGTTTGCTGGGCTCTCCCAACTGACAGGTGATCACAAGTATCTGGATTATATGGAGCCTGCATTTTGGGATGCGGTGGATCATTTATTTGATCCACAAACCGGCCTTTTCTTTCGTGATCATCGCTATATCCCTGATGGAAAAGGGGGGGAGTTGCGTGAAGCAAATGGAGAGCTGGTTTTCTGGAGTCGAGGGGTGGGTTGGGTACTGGCCAGTATCCCTCGCTTGCTAGCACGAATGCCTGATGACCATCCCTCACGGAAACGTTACTTGACACTGTTTTGCGGCTTGGCCAAGACAATATGTCGTTATCAACAGCCGGATGGATTTTGGCGTACCAGTTTGCTTGATCCGGAGCATTTCCCCGCTCCAGAAAGCAGTGCAACGTCATTGTTTTGTTATGGTTTGGCCTGGGGGATCAATCAGGGGATTCTGGCTCGTGATGAGTACCTCCCATCTGTACTTTCATCCTGGCAAGCATTACTCGGTTGCATTCATGAAAATGGCATGATGGGTTGGGTGCAGTTGCCTGCATTTAATCCCCGTGATGTTCAGCGAGACCATAATATTGACTATGGTGCCGGCGTATTTTTGCTTGCTGCCACAGAGGTGATGCAACTCGTATAGTGTCGTGGCGTACATAAGTCGCAATGATATGAAAACCCAGTTCAGTTGGCTGGGTTTTTTCTTTTATGTGTTTTCATTTTCTTTTTGCCCGTTGTGTTAATTGTGAGTCGACACAACAAATACTTTCATATGGTTTCGTATACTACGGTTACAGCTTCAATTTTTAAAGTATCGGTATCAATGAGCATTATTCAAAAGAGTCAAACAGCATTTCATATGATGGCGAAGCCAACAGGCTATCGCTGTAATCTCAAGTGTGAGTACTGTTTTTATCTGGAGAAAGAACACACCATTCATCAGGATAGTCCCACTGCATCACAGACTATGTCAGATGCGACCCTGAAGCGTTACATCCGGGAATATATCCGCTCTCAACATAGCCAGCAGATAGACTTCTCATGGCAGGGGGGAGAACCGACTCTCGCAGGCTTGGATTTTTATCGCAATGTGGTTGCGTATCAACAGCAATATGCGGATGGAAAGCATATTACCAACAGCTTTCAAACCAATGCGATCGGGATTAATCGCCAATGGGCCGATTTTTTTGCCAAGCATAATTTCTTGGTTGGTGTGTCAGTAGATGGACTACAAAGTGTGCACGACGCATATCGTGTTTCAGTGAATGGTAACCCAACATTTGAGCGGGTACAGCATGCGATAGAATTACTGACGGAGTTTGGCGTAGAGTTTAACACCCTGACTGTAATTAATGATAAAAATTGGGATAAGGGGCGTGACACCTATCTTGCGCTGAAAAAACTGGGGGCAAATTTCATGCAATTTATTCCTTTGGTTGAGTTGTCACCTGCTAGTCAGGCTGATAATAATGGCCATTATACACCTATGCCAAATCCAAAATTAATGGATTTCTCTGTGCCTGCACATGGATATGGTCGCTTTATGAATGATGTATTTGATGAGTGGTGTAGGGCTGATATTGGTAAAGTTTTTATTCGCATATTTGACAGTATATTAGCTGTATGGATGGGATATCCCGCTTCTCTATGCATTCACTCAAAAGAGTGTGGGCAGGCAATCGTCATTGAGGCCAATGGTGATCTTTATTCTTGTGATCATTATGTATATCCGGCCAACAAACTGGGCAATATCCATCTACATTCACTTGTCAGTATGGCTACGGGCAAGATGCAAAAAAGATTTGGTACCGCAAAGTCACAGAAATTGACCGAGCAATGCAAGCGATGTGAGGTCTATTCACTTTGTTATGGTGGATGTCCAAAACATCGAGTGTTATCGATATCCGGAGAGCGGTATCGTCATAATTATCTCTGCACATCATATCGCCAAATATTTTATCATACTGCTCCCAAAATGCAGATGATGGCTGAGGAGATACAACGTGGTGGAATTTCAGCGAATGTTATGCATAGGCTTGGGTAATGCTAGAGACATAATTAAAGCATTGCTTTACCTCAGCATTGATAATATGAGTATACATAATATTTTATCTGTTAGATAGCCATGTAATTATTTGAATATGAGAAGGTTTAAATGAGTGACATTAAAATAACTAAACGACCAATTGTCCCGTATGAAAATCCGGACTGGGCCATGTATTTTCATCTTTTTCAAGAAAACTTACTAAGATTTTTTCACAAAAAACGTTCATATACACACAATGATAATCATATAGCAAAGGTTTTCTCGATACCTCAGGCTGGATTAAAATATCAGTGTAATGAGTTAGTAAAATATGTGGCTGAGGCGTTTGATCATTATGCTGTTTGGGATTATACCCATGCTTATTATCCCGGACGACCAAGCCAGCAGAGTGCTCGAACTGATGCCATGGAGGGGGCTAGCCGGTTGTTACCTACTTTGGCTGCCTGGTTATATTCAAAGGGGCCAAATGAAAGCAATTTAGCCTTGGCAGATGGTCGGCAGTTATCGCCGGCAGATATCATTCATGCAGCTTTTCTTGCTGGAACAGACCCCAATCACCCAGGCTTTTGGGGAGTGATGCATGACTGCGATCAACGTATCTGTGAAAGTGCGGATTTAGCATTGACTCTATGGTTGAGCAGGGAACATGTTTGGATAAGATTTAATCATGATGAACAAGCTAGAATAGTAGCTTGGTTTAGTCAGGTAAATACATTAATTACTGTTGATAATAATTGGCATTTATTTCCACTGACCGTTCAGTTTGTCCTGAAATCGTTAGCTGGTGTGGATCATGTAGACCATGATAAATACGAAAGGATTAAAGAGTTTCATGTTGGCGCTGGGTGGTTTCGCGATGGTGCATTAGGTAACTATGACTATTATAATGCGTGGGGTTTTCATTACTCATTTTATTGGCTAGACCAAATCCTTCCTGATTTTGACCCTGAGTTTATTCGTGGCACTCTAGCTGAATTTGTTGCTTCCTATCGTTATTTTTTCACTACGCAGGGATTACCCTTTTTTGGCCGTAGTGCTTGCTATCGACTAGCTGCAGCAGCCCCTCTGATTGCAGCTGCAGATCACGGCATCTTGCCACCAGGTGAAGTGAAGCATGCTTTTAGTTCTTCGCTTTCTTATTTTATTTCGAATGGGGCATTGAAAGCAGGCCTTCCAACCCAAGGAGTATTTGGGTGTGATGATAGGTTAATAGATAACTACAGTGGCCCAGCAAGTAGCCTCTGGTCTTTGCGGGCCTTGAATATGGCTCTCTATTGCGGGGATCGAAGTGGTCTCTGGGAGGCGAAACCATTACCACTACCGGTCGAGCAAGGTGATTTTACTCTTGCGATACCTGCTATTGGACTCCAGCTGCAGGGTGTAAGGGAAACAAATGAAGTGGTTGCGCTGTTTCGTTTTGATTATACCGCGCAGCAGAGTCCTTTGACGCGACGTTTGGAGCAGCAACGCTGGTGGAATCGTTGTAAAGAATGGGTCATAGGAAGGGCAGAAAGACCGAAAAACAATCTGCTTCGAAAGGGAGTTACCTGTTACACCTCAAAAATGTTTCATTTTTTCTAGTGTAACTTACGATTCTTTTTTATTTTATGTGATCAAGATCTTTGCGATTGTCATTTCGTTTCGTTATTCTTCCATTGTAGTTTAAATCGAAACTATTGGGGCATGATGTGTTCCAGTGCCAGTAAGATACTTGCAACATGGAACGTGTTTGCTCGTTGCAAACTTATGAACTGGGTATGCGGGAATGCGTCAACTCTTTCACTGATAGTGAATGGTGACTCATATGTACCTTACGATTAAGGTGAATAACTCAAATGGATAAACAACCTGATGGTATCGCGCTTCTCGGTGAGTGCATGGTTGAATTGAGCGGACCTGCATTCGGCATTCAGCAGCAAGCGTTTGGGGGCGATACCCTGAATACCGCTATTTATCTCTCTAGATTATTACCAGATCTATTTCCTCGTTATGTTACTGTACTGGGCCATGATCATTACAGCAATGGTATGTTGGAACGTTGGAAAGAAGAGCAGATAGATTGCTCTATGATATTGCGAGATCAGAAGCGGCTTCCTGGCCTGTATGCCATCGAGATAGATAAGCAGGGGGAGCGTTGTTTCCATTATTGGCGTAATGAATCCGCAGCACGTTTTCTCTGTCAGCATGAGAAATTTACATCATGTATGGATAAACTACATAGTTTAGAGTTGCTTTACCTCTCTGGGATCAGTATCGCTATTTTACCTGAAGAGGATAAGGAGATATTGATTTTGGCTTTACAGTCACTTAAAGCAGCTGGTGTCACGATTGTATTTGACTCAAATTATCGTCCTCGTCTCTGGAATAATCATGCTCATGCGGCAATGTGGATTAATCGGTTATATCAACTGTGTGATATTGCGTTGGTAACTGCAGATGATGAAAGTTTGCTGCTGGATGAACCTCAGAGTTCAGAGATGATTATTGAGCGTTTGCACCATCTTGGTGTTAGCCAAGTTATTATCAAATTGGGTAAAGAAGGTGCTATGTGGTCCGTACTGAATGTTGGCTGTGGATTGAGTCGAGGTGAACAGGTCCAGAATGTGATCGATACGACAGCTGCTGGTGATTCGTTTAACGCGGGGTTTTTGGCTGCTCGACATCATAAGCTATCGGTAGCGGAGTGTTGCCGATGGGGTAACAAGGTCGCTGCAGAAGTTATACAGCATCGAGGCGCCATCATTGGCCGCCACTATATTGAGACGTTAACGAAGGAGTTGAAATCATGATGAGCAGGTGGCAAGAGCGGTTGGGGAAATTAAAAGTAGCCCCAGTGATTCAGATCGACAATGCCATGGATGCAGCCATGTTGGGTTCAACTTTGGTTGAAAATGGTTTGCCTGCTGCCGAGATCACCTTTCGCACTCCAGCAGCAGCAGAAGCTATTCGTCAAATAAAGGCAACAATCCCTGATATTATTCTTTGCGCTGGAACAGTATTGACACGGGAGCAAGCGGATCAAGCTATTAGTGCCGGTGCTGACTTTGTGATCAGTCCCGGATTGAATCCAAATATTATTAAATACTGTCAGGATGCAGAGGTCGGGATTATTCCAGGTGTAAATAATCCTAGCCAAATAGAACAGGGGTTGGAGCTGGGACTTCAACTATTGAAATTCTTTCCCGCAGAAGCCTCTGGTGGTGTAGCTATGCTGAAGTCGCTGGCAGGACCATATCCCCAAGTTAGATTTATGCCTACCGGAGGAATTAACTTGAGTAATTTGCTGAGCTATCTGGCATTGCCGCAAGTATTAGCCTGCGGTGGTACTTGGATTGCCACTCCGTCAGCTATTAATGGTCATGATTGGGACTCTATTGGTCTTAATGTGAAAAATACTATCAGTTTGATTTCTAAGGGTTCCGTATGAATGGTTTTAAACATGTGGCGGTGCTATTGGCTGATGGATTCGAAGAGGCTGAAGCGGTCGTATTTATCGATATAATGCGAAGGCTGGATATTAAAGTAGATGTACTCTCATGCATGGCAATAACAAAAATATCAACATATTTCGGTACCAGAATTGAGGCTGATGCTCTTCTGGATGAAAGGGTAGATTTTCTGTATGACGCCATTATGATGCCTGGTGGCCCCAAAGGAACCGACAATCTTTTTGGTTCTTTATATGTTCACAAGTTCATTACAAATCATATTGCTAACAATAAATTAATTTGTGCGCTTTGTTCTTCAGGTGCAAAGGTTCTTGCTGCACATAACTTGTTACAACATCATCAATATACCTGTGGCAGCGGATTGGAGAAGAAGTTTTCTGATGGTGCATATGTTGATAAAAAAGTTGTTGTGGATGGGCAGTTCATCACAGGCAAGGGCCTCGGTGTCAGTTTTGAATTTGCATTTACTGTTGCCCATCACTTATTAAGTGACAATCAAGCTAAGGTAGATTGGCAAGCACAACATATCTATTTTGAACATTGGCCGCTGTCTGAATTGGATAATGGTTAGTTTTGGCAAGGTGCTGATGGTTTATTGGGAATGTAAAAGTCATCTCTTCGGGGATGATTTTTTACATCTATTCTCACTTCACTTCACTTCACTTCACTTCACTTCACTTCACCTGATCTGCCACTGTCTTTTTTTGAAATAAAAAGCACACACCCGCGCTTTCATTTTGTTTGTGTGATCTTGGGCACTATGCATTTTCTTTCTTTTAGTTATCATTCAACTGTTGGCAAGAGTTGAAAACAAAGGTATCGAAATTCTCTATCATTTCTGGAGTGAAACATGTCCATCTCTCGGCGTGATTTGCTGAAGGGACTAGCGGCAACCGGCGCGGTCGCTATGACTTCATCAATTTCAGGGTGTCAAACATCACTAAGTGGAGGCGCATCCACTGGGCGTATCAATGGAAAAACAAATCTATTAGTTGTATTTCCAGATGAGATGAGAGCTCATGCTCTTGGATTTATGGGGCAAGACCCATCATATACCCCTAATATAAATAGATTTGCGAAAGAGAGTGTTGTTCTTCGGCAAGCTGTATCCAATTTTCCGCTTTGTACCCCATTTCGTGGTATGTTGATGACGGGGCAATATCCATATCGTAATGGTATACAAGGTAACAGCCATACTGGTATGCCTGGCCAGTTTGGCGGAAAAGACTTTGGTATTGAGTTGAAAAAAGGCTCGGTGACTTGGTCAGATATTCTGAGCCAGCAAGGCTACTCAATGGGGTATATTGGTAAATGGCACCTCGATGCCCCCAGTGCGCCTTTTATTCCAAGTTATAATAACCCAATGGAGGGGCGTTATTGGAATGATTGGACGGCACCGGATCGTCGACATGGTTTTGATTTTTGGTATTCATATGGTACGTATGATAAGCATATGTCACCTATGTATTGGGCCAATAATACTCCTCGTGATAATCCGATAAAAGTAAATCAGTGGAGTCCTGAACATGAGGCCGATATTGCGATAAAATATCTCCGTAATGAAAATGGGTCTTATCGCGATAAAGATAAGCCATTTGCACTTGTAGTATCAATGAATCCCCCCCACTCCCCATACGATGAGATACCCAAAAAATATCTAGATAAGTTTGATGGGAAGACATCGAAAGAATTGAATAGTAGGCCAAATGTTCAATGGAATAAAGAGTATCTAGAAGGATATGGTCCCCAGTATTTCAAAGAATACATGGCTATGGTTCATGGTGTTGATGAACAATTCGGAAGAATATTGGATGAGTTGGATAGCCTAGGGTTGAAAAATGATACATTAGTTGTATTTTTTTCAGATCACGGTAGTTGTATGGGTTCAAATGGTGAACCGACAAAAAATGTTCATTATGAGGAATCGATGAGGATTCCAATGATTTTTAGGTTGCCAGGGAAACTAAAACCAAAACAAGATGACTTACTTTTTTCTGCTCCTGACATATATCCAACAATATTCGGGTTACTCGATTTTGAAGCATTAATACCCGATACGGTAGAAGGGAATAATTATGTTAAAACCCTGAGGGGGGAAGCTGGTGATGTTGTGCCGACATCACAGTTTTATACTTTCATGCCATATGGTGCGCAATCATATGGCCGACGTGGAATTAGAACTGAACGCTATACGATGGTTATCGATCGGAAGATAGGTAAGTCGTTGACATATATTTTGCATGATAATCATAACGATCCTTATCAATTGCATAATATTGCTAGTAATAACATGGATTTGATTAATCAATTAACAGAAAACGAACTAATCCCATGGTTAGAGCATACTGGTGATCCATGGCGTCCAACAGAGGTGCCTGTTGGCGTATTGAAAACATATTCATAACATATTGTAAAAATAATAATTGGAAACAGGAGTTATTTAAATGAAAGGCTATGTCAAATTTTTACCTATTGCTTTGCTTTCTCTTTCGATTAGTCAGGCATGGGCAAATGATTATAAGACAACGGTGGAATATCGTCATGGTTATGCTGATGGCTCGAAAAAACATGACGATAGGTTTAAGGTTTATGTTGATACGGGGAAAAATATAGGATTTGAGCTTGATGCTCGATATGGTAACAGTAATCCATCCCAAGTTTTTGATTCTACATATCTTGACGGCTCTGAGTTATGTGCATTTTATTATAAAGCCTTAAATAAAAATTTGACGGGCTTGGTTGGCTCTTCATTCGATGTATCATCAAATGGTGCTGTTCATATTCCATTTGTAAGGTTGAATTATAGCTTCGATAATGGTTTTAGAGTTCAAGGTCGTTATAAATGGAAGTTTTGGGATTATGAAACGATAAATCCAGTCACAAATTATGGGTATCGTTCTAAAATACAAGAATTTGATGCATGGGTTGGTTATAAATATAATGATTTTGACTTTGAATATCAGCTCGATTTGTTTAAGCAAATGGCGAGTGGTGCAATGCCAGAATTTAATGGGAAGGAGTATGATACTCAGCATAATATTAAAGTTAGTTATGCAATAGATAAAAATTGGAAACCATTTTTTGAGGTTGGCAATCTTAGAGAAGATCGTTATTCAGATAACCGGCAAACTCGCTATCGTATTGGTATAAAATATACATGGTAAGGTGATTAATATGCATAAATAAAGCTGGTGGTTAATTTCTTCAGCTTTATTTTTAATTGAAAGGAGTAAGATGATGGGTTCTATAAAAAAAATTGCACTGCTTACATTTTTTATGAGTAATCTAACCGCAGCTCATGAGTTGGCACCGGATTATAAGGTTTTGGCTGATAAATGGACTGAGGCCATTATTGGTGTGTCAGGTCAAGAGTATGATAGCTATCAACTTGGCATGATCAATAAAGTTAATCAGGATGCGGTAAAGTACCTCAATTCCTTGATTGTAACTGATACTAGGAATTCGCTTTGGAGCGATCTTCCATTCGATTATGCTAATGGTGGCAAGGTTGTTGGCCCGAATATTAGAGCATCAATGCTCAGATTGCTCACTATGGCAAAGGCATATCACTTCCCAGGTGAATTACAAGGAAATAGTATTTTGCTATCAAGCATTATCAGTTCCTTGGATTATTTGGTTAAGGAACACTATAAAGTTGGAGCGTTGGAATATGGCAACTGGTGGGATTGGGAGATTGGTATACCAAAAACGACAAATGATATATTGACCTTGATTTATCCTGATCTTACATCTGAACAAATTAAAAATTATACAGAGGCCAGTAGATATTTTTCGCCATTGCCAGACCGGAATGGTGTTAGTGAAGGGGCTAGCGCTTCCAGCAATCCTGTTAATCGTGAAGCTACAGGTGGCAACCGTACTGATATGGTACAAATTGTACTTGTGCGTGGAATAATTTCGGAGAGAGAAGACGAGATTAAAAACGCACTAAATGTATTACCTCAAGTTCTGGATCCTGTAACAACGGATGATGGATTTTATCATGATGGATCCTTTATCCAGCATGGTGATATTCCATACACTGGTACTTATGGTAATGTTTTACTTGAAGGTGTTGGTAAGGTGATGAATCTAATGGCTAATTCAAAATGGCCTGCAGACGATCCAAAGCTATTAAGAGTGTATAATATTCTGTATAAAAGTTTTTTCCCTTTTATGTATTCTGGACAAATGCTGGATATGCAAAATGGTCGAGCTATTGCCAGAGGTGAGCGGCAAAATCATGTAGAAGGTCATGCAGTTTTGGCATCTATGTTTAGATTCATTGATGCAGCAACCATAAATGATAGAAATAAAATATCAGAATTTATAAAAGGGCAAATCATTTCAGATAATACAAAGGGTTTTTTGCAAGGGCAGCAAGATTTCGTTATTTATAATAAAGCAAAAAAATTAATTGAAGATACAAGCATACATCCTGTAGTTCAATCTCCTCAGGCATCTTATTTTCCAGACATGGACCGATTTGTTTATCAAGGAAACGGTTATACTTTTGCCCTGGCATTGCATTCTGCCAGAGTCGGAAATTTTGAGTGTATGAATAATGAGAATAGAAAAGGTTGGTTTACTGGTGATGGTGCGACCTATCTATATAATGCAGATCTTCTGCAATATACTGACTATTGGCCTTTGATTAACCCATACCGGGTTTCTGGTACTACCATTGATTTAACCGAATCGTTGGGTGATTGCACAAATAATAATAAAGTCGCATCGAGAGTTGGTAAAAACAAGCAGGTTAATATGCAGAGAGTTGGTGGTGCTGCATACAAAACATTAGCTGCTATTGGTGCTGACTTCCATAATCATAATGATAGTATCAGTGCATTGAAGTCTTGGTTTGTTCTTAATAACAAAATTATAGCTGTTGGCTCAGATATTCGCAGCAATGAGAATGTCGAGATGGGAACGATAATTGACAGTAGGAAATTAAATGCAAATGGAACTAATAAAGTAGAGGTAAATGGTGTTTCTATTTCGCCTGATGTAAAGGAAGAGTATAACAATGTAACTTCATTTCTTGTTGAAGGGAATGTTCATGGGGCTAATGTAGGTTATTGGTTCCCGAAAGGGACAGACATTGTAATGGAGAAAAAACGCGTCTCTGCTAATTGGTCGGATATAGGTACAACAAAAAAAGCGGTCAATGGGTATACGTTAGCGTCATTTATTCCACAGGACGAGCATGTGTCTGGCTACCAGTATGTTATTTTAAATGGAGTCAATAGCCATGAGTTAAATGAGTATGCCAATAATCCAGATATTAGAGTGACTCGCTCAGATAATAAAGCACATATTGTAGAGGATACCAATGGGGAAAACATATTAGCCAATTTGTGGGGTAATGATGAGGTTTCTGTTGGAGGTATTAAAATATCATCTCCAGTATCTATTATATTAAATAAAGACTTTGATACATTGACACTAAGCCTTAGTGATCCAACAAGAACATTAACACAAGTTGAATTAATCACAGATGCTAACTTTAATGTTAAAGTTGATCCGGAAGGACGAATTAGTGTTAAAGGTGATACTGTGACTGTTAATCTTGAGTCGTTAAGCGGAAGCACTTACCATTTTGCACTTGAGCGTGATAATAGTACCTATATTGACAGCTATCGAAGTGATGATAAGAGTGGTGGTGCAACCGTCGATGCTCTCACCAAGTAGTTCCTTGGCATATTTGGATTATGGAGTATGCACTAGGAACAATTAGTTATGTGAGTGTAAATGGATCTTGATTTATGTAGAGAGCCACCCTTTGGGTGGCTCTTTTTATTGTGATTTATCCAGCTGATTGCGTAGTTTATTCCGGTCAGATGGTCTCCATCTCATGTTTGTCTGCTGAGGACAGGTGGCACTTTACCTTGTCGATGCGCACCGCTGCGACCTTGAACTCGGGGATCTTGGCGTGGGGGTCGGTGGCATTGATGGTGAGCCGGTTGGCCGGGGCTTCGGCGAAGTGGAACGGGATAAAGACTACACCCGGTTGCATCCGCTTGGTGACGAAGGCGGGCAGTTCGATATGGCCGCGGCGGCTGGTGACCTTCACCCGCTCACTGTTGCTGATCCCCATCCGCTCGGCGTCCGCCACGCTCATCATCACCCGCGGGCCAGCCAGCTTGTCGAGCCCCTTGGTCTTGCGGGTCATGGTGCCGGTGTGGAACTGCTCCAGCAGGCGGCCGGTGGTGAGCACGATGGGATAGGTCTCATCGGGCAGTTCGGCGGCATAGCGGAACGGGGTGGCGACCATCTCCCCCTTGCCACGGGTGAACTGCTTGCCGTGGAGCAGGCGAGTGCCTTCGGGCGCCGTGTCGTTGCAGGGCCACTGTAGCCCTTGTACACCCACCTTATCCCACTGGATGCTGGCGTATTGCGGCGTGACTTGGCAGATCTCGGCGGTGATCTCCTGGGCGTTCTGATAGCGCCAGTCGCCGCCCATTGCATTGGCAATCTGCTGGATGATCCACCAATCCTCCCGTGCTTCCCCCGGCGCCTTGAGGGCGGGGGAGATGCGTTGTACCCGTCGCTCGGTGTTGGTGAAGTGGCCGCTCTTCTCGGCAAAGGAGCAGGAGGGGAGCACCACATCGGCGAGCTGTGCGGTTTCCGAGAGGAAGATATCCTGCACCACCAGAAACTCCAGCTGCTTGAGCCCCTCGATGACGTGGTGCTGATCCGGATCGCTCAGCACCGGGTTTTCCCCCATCACATAGAGCCCCTTGATGCTGCCCGCACAGGCGGCATCTATGGTCTCGGTAAGGGTGAGGCCGGGCGTGCGCGGCAAGTCCGGTTGCTGCCAGGCGGTGGCGAAGCGGGCATGCACCTCGGGGTTGGCCACCTTCTGATAGCCGGGCAGGCAATTGGGCAGTGCCCCCATGTCACAGGCTCCCTGTACGTTGGATTGGCCGCGCAGCGGGTTGATGCCGCCCCCTTCTATGCCGATGTTGCCGCACAGCAGTTGCAGGTTGGCGATGGCGCGCACGTTGTCGTGACCGGTGGTGTGCTGGGTGATCCCCATGGAGTAGTAGATGGCGGTGCGCTCGGCGGTGCCGATAAGGCGCGCGAGCTCGATCACCTGCTCGGCAGGTACCCCGGTGACCAGAGCCACCTTGTCAGGTGCATAGGCGGGGGAGAGCACCTCCGCTTGCAGCGCTTCGAACCCTTCCACCCGATCGGCAATATAGGCCTTGTCGTGCCAGTCGTGCTGGATGATCTGCTGCATCAGGCCGTTGAGCAGCATCACGTCGGTGCCGGGGCGGTGGGCCAGATAGAGGCTGGCATGGTCCGCCATCTCGATCCGCTTGGGATCGGCCACTACCAGCCGCGCCTTGCCCATGATGACGGCCCGCTTGATATGGGAGCCGATGATGGGGTGGGCCGCCGATGTGTCGGAGCCGATGATGAAGATAAGATCCGAGTGATCAATGCTCGGGATGTCGTTGGTCATGGCGCCGCTGCCGAGCGACGCCTCCAGCCCGGTGACGGTGGAGGCGTGGCAGAGCCGCGCGCAGTGATCCACGTTGTTGGTGCCCAGTTCCCGGCGCATGAACTTCTGGAACAGGTAGTTCTCTTCATTGGTGGTTTTGGCCGACGAAAAACCCGCCAGCGCATCGCTGCCATAGCGTTTGCGCAGTGCGGTGAAGCGCTCGGCCACCAGAGCGATGGCCTCCTGCCAGCTGGCGGTCACCAGCTTGCCATCCTTGCGGACAAGCGGTGTGGTGAGGCGCTCCTTGCTCTGGATAAAGTCAAAGCCGAAGCGTCCCTTGACGCAGAGCAGCCCCTGGTTGACCGGCGAGTTGCGATTTCCCTCCACATAGCGGATGCGGTTGCGCGCCTCATCGACATAGAGGGTGACGCCGCAGCCGACCCCACAGTAGGTGCAGATGGTATTGACCGGCGTGAGCAGTTCGGTGCGCCCCTGTGATTTGTCGCGGGCATCCACCAGGGCGCCGGTGGGGCAGACCTGTACGCAGGCGCCGCACTGCACGCAGTGGGAGTCGCCCATCGAGAGTCCCGTGTCGAACTGCGGCCGGTTCGAGAGGGTGCCATCGCTGTGCTTGGCAAAGCGCAGCACCCCTTGTACCGCTTGCTCACCACAGGTCTGCACGCACTGGCCGCAGCCGATGCAGCGGTTGGCATCGAACACGATAAATTCGCTGCTGTTATCCACTGCAAACTTCTGGCACTGGCTGGTATCGAGAGCGCTCTGCTCGACCTTGTATTCGGTGGCGTAGTCGCGCAGTGCACAATCGGTGTTGGCCTGACAGCCGCACTCGAGGCAGCGGCTGGCTTCGCTGCGGGCATCGGCATCACTCAAACCACGCTCCACCTCGGCAAAGCTGCCCTCGCGATCCTGCTCTGCCAGATGGGGCATGATGGTGCGGGCGACTCTTTTCAGGTGAGCAAACTGGGCGGGATCGACCTGCTTGAGTTTGGGGGCCTTGCAGGCGTTGAAAGGGCGAACCGGGTCGATCATGTCACCGTGGAGGAACTGATCGATGGCCAGCGCCGCCTTGCGGCCATCGGCAACCGCCTCGATGGCGGTGGCGGGCCCGCGGCGCAGATCGCCGATGGCGAACAGGTTGCCGTGGCCGCTGTGCATGGTCTCGGGATGGGACTCCAGCGTCTGCCAGCGGGTGAAGGGGAGGGTGAGGGGCTCCCCTTCCATAAAGCTGAGATCAGGCTGCTGCGACACTGCCGCAATCACGGTATCAAACTCTTCAATGAGGTACTCGCCGGTGGGCTCCGGGCGGCGGCGACCGGAGGCATCCGGCTCGCCGACGGCCATCTTCTCGAGGCGCACCTGACAGACGCGGCCACGGCTGTCCGGCAGATTCTCCACCGGATTGGTCAGCATCATGAAGCGCACCCCTTCGTGCTCCGCCTCGTCAATCTCATATGCCTCGGCGGGCATCTCGGCGCGGGTGCGGCGATAGATGAGGGTGGTTTCGGCGCCGAGGCGTACCGCTGTGCGGGCGCAGTCGATGGCCGTGTTGCCGCCGCCGATCACCGCGACTTTCTTGCCGGTGGTGAGCCGCTTGGCCAGCATCCGATCCTTGAGGTAATCGACCCCGAGATAACAACCTGCCAGGGTGCTGCCCGGGTAATCCATCGGTACCGCCTTGGAAGCGCCGACTGCCAGACAGACCGCATCATAGTCGCGGCACAGCGCCGAGAGGGTGATCTGGTGGCCCAGTCGTTGCCTTGTGTGGATCCGCATGCCGCTTTGGCACATCAGGTCGATCTCCTGATCGAGGATCGCCTTGGGCAGCCGGTATTCGGGGATCCCGTAGCGCAGCCAGCCACCCGCTTCGGGCATCGCCTCGAACAGGTCGACCTCGAACCCCTCGTAACCCAGATAGTAACCGCAGGTGAGGCCGCCCGGGCCGCTGCCGATAATGGCCACCCGCTTGCCCTTGGCGGGCTTCTTTGCCGGTTGATAGGGGGCAACCTCGGCCAGATCGAGATCGGCGGCATGGCGCTTGAGCTGACGAATGGCCAGCGGCTCATCCACCAGCGCGCGGCGGCACTCCGCTTCACAAAAAGCGGGGCAGACCCGGCCGATGGAAAGAGGCATTGGCAGGGTCTGTTTGATGACGGCCATGGCCGCCTCGTGCTCCCCCATGGCGATGTGATGCAGATAGGATTGAATGTCCACCCCGGCCGGACAGGCGCGCTGGCAGGGGGCTTCGCAATCGGCGTAGTGATCTGCGAGGATGCGGCCGAGCGCCTGCTGGCGGTGTGCGCGCAGGGCATCGCTTTGCGTCGTGATCACCATCCCTGCCTTGGGGCGCGTCTCGCAGGCGCGCCGGATGCCGAGCCCGGCAATCTCCACCACGCAGAGGTCGCAGGGGGTCTTGGGGCCGCTGGTGTTGTCACCGCACAGGGAGGGGATATCAGTCTGGTGCTGTTTGGCTATCTGGAGCAGGGTTCTGGTCGGGTCAACCGTCAACTGAGCCCCATCGAGGGTGATGGTGATCATGGCGTCATAAACTCGCTTTCAAGGCGCAGAAAATGCTGCATCTGGCGGAGCCAGCAGGGGAAGCGACAGGGAGGATCGCTTGGTATCTTCTCACCATACCAAAGACAGTATGCAACTTTATTTGATTTAACTCAGGTTCTTTGCCTAAAAAGAAAACGATTTCAATGGTGGTGATATCCGTGGAGGACGCTCTGGACTTTGACTACCTATGTTGAGTTAAAACATCGAATTTCCTGCACTTTTATGGCCATTAAAGCAACCGTAAGCTGTATGTGATATGGAGATTACTCATGATGGCACGATGAGGGATATCCTAAAATATGCAACTTTTGTTTCGGTTTGTGGCGCAGAGCAAGCGACATTGGAAATAGCCGAACTGGCTGCACCTTGCGATCGGCAAAATGAATACAGATATGGCTCTGGATGGGCCATCTGATGAAAATTGCCGCTGGTCACCGTTTTGCTGTACTGAGACCTGATGTTACAACTCCAACTCAATGATTGGGATCTCCCAGCGCTCGATGCATATCTGGGGTTGATACTCTTCTTTCTCCTGTTCTTTACGTCGTTCCACCAGAGCAATCACTCGGGCTTCACGGATGCTATTCA